>NZ_JBPYDC010000588.1:0-957 GCF_051847575.1 Psychrobacter sp. 1U2 | reverse complement strand
GTCTACGCTTGTGGAATGAGCTACCTTGGTTGTCAATAGCCGATACTTTACATGCCTCTTCTATCAACTTCTCCACTCTTGAATGGCAATACCGTCTACCTACTCATGGTTCATCAGTACAAAAAAACGCCCAAAGACAACGTCGACAGCAACGCATGGGCGTACGACGATTATTGCAAGAGCTTCTCACCAAATTAGAAATCGATGATACGTTAAACGAAGCCCAGTTTCCCTATCGTCTTAATAGTAGTAATTACTATGTGTGCTTTAGCCATTCAAGTACTGGCAGTGTCAATAATAGTAATGATAATCCAAATGCTAGCGTTGCAGTGGTCATTAGCCATCAACGTATGGTCGGTATTGACATAGAGACCAATCAAGTTGCTTGGCACGTAGCCCAACGTTTTTATCATCCTAACGAAATCACCCTATTACAAGCGTTACCATTAGATCAGCGTGATACCGTGGTCAAATTACTTTGGCAAGTAAAAGAGAGCTTTATCAAGATCAACCATCATACCCTTGCACAAGGGCTTGGAATGAACTACCAGCATCTCATCTCTGACATCGCCACTAACCTTGAACAAAATAAGACGCTTGTTACCTTGACCGACAATCAGCCACTTCCCTATCAGATCGTTATTTTGTTTTCTTATCAAACGGTAATAATATTTTAAGGTTCTAAACATTGATAAGCTATTAAGATTTTCACATTATATTAATCCAATTACTTTATTACAGACAAAAAAACGACCCTTTTTAGGGTCGTTTTTTATACACTTACTTTTCTTCTCACAACAGTACTGAGACTGTCATCAGATTAGAAGCGGTAAGTTGCACCAACTTTAACGATTGGGAACCATTCTAACCAATCTTTATCTTCTAGCTCACGTTCAGCGATGCTAGCAACTTCACTACCTTTAATAGACTGAGTTTCGCCTTGTGCGTCTGTGTAAT
>NZ_JBPYDC010000587.1:0-958 GCF_051847575.1 Psychrobacter sp. 1U2 | reverse complement strand
ACCTTTAAAGCCGTACTCAATATGTCGCCCCTGCAGTTTGTACAAAAGCTGCGCTTGGAGTATGCGGTGAAGCTATTGGCGATGCCTGAAATGTCAGTGACTCAGATATCGTTGCACTGCGGCTATAGTGATCACAGCGCTTTTAGCCGCCAGTTCAAGCAGTTCACAGGCATGTCGCCTACTCAGTTCCGCCAAGCTTATTTATAATTAAAAAACTAAAATTGAAAAACTAGCTTAATAAGCTATTATTACGGATTTAACTAATTCAGATCTAGCTACTGCGGATCCAACAATTCAATCCAGTGCTTCACTGGTACGCTTGATCGGCTACTTAAATGGAGTTGGCAACCTATATTAGCGGTTACTATCTGCTCTGGATAACCAATCGTCAAGTCCGCAAGCTTGTTGGTTAGTAACTGTTGACTCAGCTTAGGCTGCAGTATTGAGTAAGTCCCAGCAGAGCCGCAGCATAAATGCTTGTCTTTAGTAGGCGTGAGCTCAACGCCTGCCTGCTGCAATATCCGTTCAACTAAGCCGCTAAGCTGCTGGGCATGTTGCAAAGAGCAAGGACAGTGTACGGCTGTTTTGCGCCCCTTATCTTGCAATTGCAGCTGACTCAGATCTTCCTTAACTAATATTTCTCCAAGATCATGAGTCAGCTCGCTTACTCGTTTCGCTTTGGCCGCATAAGCTGGGTCATACTGTAGTTTTTCGCCGTAGTCTTTGACCATCGAGCCGCAGCCTGAGGCGCTAACAACAATAGCTTCTACGCCGTCTTCAATATAAGGCCACCACGCATCGATGTTGCGGCGCATGAATGCCAGCCCCTCTTCATGGGCGGGCATGTGATAACTGACGGCACCGCAGCACCCTGCTTTGGGCGCAGTAAATAAGCTAATACCTAATTTATCAAGTACACGAGCGGCTATAATATTGGTGTTTGGCGTTGCTGATGGCT
>NZ_JBPYDC010000586.1:0-958 GCF_051847575.1 Psychrobacter sp. 1U2 | reverse complement strand
CGATAATCAACGAGATACTGACCGTCATAATACCAGCACTAAAATCCGGACTAAGTCTGACTTTTTCATGAAAAAAGGTATAGATTGGAAAAGTCACGTAGGCTAATATCGCTGCCCATAAAGCTGGTACAATAAAAAACTGCACTACCTGAAAGCACAGAATAAATAACATTATCAGTAAGGTAATAGCGAGCAGGCGTTGAATGACGACTTCTTTTGTCCAGTTTTCAATCATAACTTTTGAACCAAGCATTGACAGTAAGAAATTAGCGAGCTTTTTACTGCAAAATTTATAAATGAATAGACATCCGCTTATAGATGATGTCTACAAACTATATCCATGTATAACAGAGCTATATAATAAATCTGTTTGATAAATTTGAGAGTCTTTGAACTTTTATTTTTGTTCTTTATGCTGTCAACTATATCCTATTCACGGCTCAATAACTTATATACAACAACAAATAATTTATTGATTGACCTAACTGACTCAATATTGTCAACTTGGTAAAAAAACTTAAATATTGGCAATCATTATGCAATAACGTTCTATAAATAAACAATGATGTGTTGTAATTTTTACTTACAATTTCACTTTTATTTAGCAAAAAATTGACGTTTATGTGATACAGAAAAATTAATACTTATTACAATAATACTTAGACAACTGAGTAGTCATCTATAGGGGTAAATCACTGCTGCGTTCTCGTAGGTTATACAATTGATGTTATACTAAAGCTATTAATTTGATTTTAACAATACTATGTAGATTTTTCGGACAATATTCTGTGCAAATGTCAATATCGCCGATCGTATGCAGGCGATTATTAGTATTGATTGATACTGTTTACCTAAAAATATTAGCATACAGTCTAATAATTAAAACGTGATGCCTGAGCAGGCTATAACTGCTAGCACCGTTCTATAGATACTTTTATTTTGGGTTCACAATAGCCCA
>NZ_JBPYDC010000585.1:0-958 GCF_051847575.1 Psychrobacter sp. 1U2 | reverse complement strand
GATCACCAGTCACCGCTTCAGTTGAACCTGCGGCAACGTTGCCATTAGAAAGGCCACTTAAGGTACGCACGCCATCAGTGCCAGTAAAGTTAACGCTGGTACCACCAGTAGCAGCACCAACAGTGATCGCACCTGTACCAGCATCTTGACGGACGATACCGGTACGACCAGCGTTGATGTCGTCGATATCGCTGGTGTTGGTATCAATATCTGTTCTGTTGGCTGCAACGTTTTGATTGGTAGTGTTTAATTGATCACCCGTCACTGCATCACTTGATCCAGCAACGACAGTGCCGTTGGATAAGTTAGTGATCTTATCACCGCCTACATCTAAACCAGTAGCTGTGCTGGTCAATACCGTATTATTAGTGGCATCACCAATAGTTGCTTGGGTGACACTAATGTTCTCTGCTAAGTCGTAGTTAATGCCATTATCGACAGTATTGGTCACAACTAGGTTGCCGTCGGTATTTGTGAAGTTGACGCTTTCACCAAGTTGAACGTTATCATTAGTACCACCAGCCGCACTGATATCAAAGCCCTTTGCAATATCAGTGGTATTCGTAGTGGTACGAGTATCTAAATTACTAAGAGCGCCACCAACGTTGTTGACCGTGGTATTGGAGCCAGTATTAGTCCCGTCATCCAAGGTATAGGTTGGGGCAGTATAGGTATCAGTTGCTGCATCATAAGCAGCATTGCCGCCTAATGCAGCTAGGTTGCCTGCTGAGCGGTTATCGTTATCAGTGATGTTGCTGGCATTGGTGGCAACATTGCTATTGGTAGTATTTAATTGACCCACGTTCACCGCATCATTGTCAGCCGTACCGGCAGCAACGCCTGTTAGTTGACGGTCATCACCTGCTGAATTGGTAAAGTCAACGCTAGTACCGCCCGTTTGAGCGCCAACGGTAATCGCGCCTGTGCCTGCGTCTTGACGAACAATACCGGTGCGGCC
>NZ_JBPYDC010000584.1:0-958 GCF_051847575.1 Psychrobacter sp. 1U2 | reverse complement strand
AAATGCTTCTTTAATAGCAAAAAAGTGTATTAGACATTCACTGATAGACTTCTCAATAGTAACGTCAATAAGTTATAGGAGCGTTGTAAAAACGTCACCGACTCCAATGAAGCGTTTTTATCAATTTTTGTATTTAGTTCTTATTAAGCGACCACTCATCTGTAACAAATCCTACTTTTAGGATAAGCTAGATTAGAGATAGTCAAAGTTGAAGAATGAACGGTTATATAAAAGGAATAAACGCTGGCTACTCTAACAAACGAATATTACTCTTATGTAGGTGTTCTGTTAGAGTAAGTAACCCTAAATGAGTTATATTGCTAATAACCAGTCGTTTAGGAGGCTTTATCGTAGACACGATATAAGGTGGTATAAAAGGTAGGCTATAACAAAAGCGTGATAATAGTTAAATGACTATAATCAGGCTAGTGTCTCCACTGGACGAAAGATACGCCATAATATCAATATATGTACTAGTAGTAGTAGGCTGAAAAATATTAAGGATTGCTCAGGAATACTAAGTCCCATAAAGGTCCAATCAATAGTTGCGCATTCACCTGAGCCTGAAAACACCTCCTTAAAAACCTGTAAAATAGGTAAGGTATCGAGCCAGTAGTCTAAACCTGGCCCGCATGAAGGTACTTGGTCAGCAGGTAAATGCTGTAACCAAACATGACGTGCTGCTACGATTGTAGCCCAGCCAATACCCACCAAGCTACCAAGCCATAATAGCAAGCGTATCGCAATCGACTTTGGGTGAAACAAAGCGGCTACTAATGCAAAAGCGCCCATGACCATTAAGCCAATACGTTGAAAGATACAAAGTGGACAAGGAGATAACCCCATATAACGCTGTAAAAAAAACAACGCGTAACTCATACCAATCACAGTCATAAAGACCAAAAATACTTGTAAACTGCGATAATTGGTCAGTTTTTGCATGAGCGACATACTCTTA
>NZ_JBPYDC010000583.1:0-959 GCF_051847575.1 Psychrobacter sp. 1U2 | reverse complement strand
CAGATAGCTCATGGTGTGCTGCTTGTTCTCCGTCTGGCTTAATATAAAATGCTTTAAACTCGACCTGCGCATGACGTTTGCCAAGCTTTGGCGTGTGTTCTACGATTTCTAGTCCTGCCCAATCGGTCTCGGTGGCCCATGTCTCAATCGCCTTGATATCAAGCAAGCTTTGCTGCGCGGGCAGGGTGGTTTTGGCAATATATTCTGGCTTGATGAGCACAAAAGCGCTATAACGCGTGCGCATCAGACGCTGCGCTGACTCCGCTCTTATACTATCTATTTTATCAACGTTGTCATTATAAAAAGCATCATGATAAGGCTGGCAGCAGTCTTGATAGGATAATAGAGCGTCTGTCGTCTCTGCTGTTGGATTGGTTTGGCAAGGGCAAGGATGTAGGGAGGTCTGCATGTTTTACTCTAATTTTCGTTTGGGCTTATTCGTTTAGGCTTAATGGTCTTATGATAACTTTATTGCAGCATACTTTTTACTAATTCTGGCAATATACCAACTCTTAGCTGTGCCCATGCTGATGGGTCACTTAACCGCGACCAAAAAATCTCAAAAGGCGGCGCTATATATATCAAGAGCAAAAGAATAGCGTACAGTAGCAGATACCACCATTTGTCTTTGTGTTGATAAAACTTCATGGCCGTGCCCGATGAGCGTTTCATTTTCATATTGGATAAATTGACGCTATACAGCTCATCCAGTGTCAAATGCACCATTGCACCGCCGAATAAAAACAGCCCATAAAACCAGCTGGCGGTCAGCGGCATCTGTAATCCATAATAGCTCAGACAAGTCATCCCAAGTCCCATTATCGCCATATAAGGGACAGAATGGATGACACCGCGGTGCACCGTCATATTGGTAAAAATATGAAATACCACATAACGCATAAAACCATAGCCTGCCAGCCATAACGCCATCAGGGCAAGTAAACTTAGCTCACTGCGCC
>NZ_JBPYDC010000582.1:0-960 GCF_051847575.1 Psychrobacter sp. 1U2 | reverse complement strand
CACATAACTGTTCCACTGCCATAACAGTTGAAACGCATTGCGCGCTGGTTTAGTAAATGGTTTTAAGTTGACGGTTAATGCACACATAACCAGCTCATCGCTAGGAATTACATTGATACGTTGCTCAATGACTTCCTCACGTGTGTGCGCATACTCAAACACACCGCCAAAAGCTACGAACCTTTTAAAATCTCGTAAATACATGACGCCAAACGCTAATTGAGTATAAGGTGATAAATGCACTATTTCATCTGGTTTGCTTTTCGCTAATTGGCAAATTTCATCAAAAGCCATTAAGCGACGAACTTGTAGCGGGATTCTCTTTTCTTCATAAACTGGATACATCAACGTTTATCCTTTTGACATTCATTATTTAAAAAGGATCATTGATCGATTTACTTTATTGCACAAGTCCACGTAACAAAAGACGATCACTTCTTCTAAGACCTTTTGCTATGCAAAAAACCATAATATTGAATGTATTGACTTAAAATAGGAGAGGCAAACAATGTCAGATAAAAAAGGATTGAGAACTTATCAAATAGAGGTAATAGAAACGATGAGCGCTCTCATAGAAGTGACTGCCGAGGATGGCGAAACCGCTATACTAAAAGCGAGCGAAAAATATAGAAATGAAGATATTGTGTTATATCCTGATGATATGATAGATACTAAATTTATTATTTATTAGGCAGGGTAGAAGATAACTTAACCACTTCCCCACCCAACAACCTAAGCCCATCAATAGGCATCACCCCACGCAAAGCATTGCAAAAAAACAAACCACGTAAATTTGGCAAATCATCATCATTTAACGCGCGCATAATCACTGGCGTCTTAGTCTTAGCGAAAGCATCAATAATGACTTGGCGCATCACCCCAGCGACACCTGATTGTGTCAACGGCGGTGTAAACCACTGACCTGATAATAGAAAATCATCAGAATAATTGGCTTTGGCT
>NZ_JBPYDC010000581.1:0-960 GCF_051847575.1 Psychrobacter sp. 1U2 | reverse complement strand
ATTGATAATGATAACTTATGTCTATTTTACTACTTTAAAAACAACTGATAGCCGATATTGTCGTTTAGCATCGTACAGTCATAACCGATATCGAGTAGGGCGTCTTGTAATTGACGAGAGTTGCTCTCAGAAGCTTGTAAGCCGACCAACACGCGACCTTCGGCGGCGCCATGATTACGGTAATGGAAAAGCGTAATATTAAAGTCGTCGCCCAGCTTTTCTAAAAATGTCAATAAAGCCCCCGGACGTTCAGGAAAGGTGATTTTTAGCAACTGCTCGTTTTCAACATGAGCATGACCGCCAATCAGATGACGAATATGCGATTTGGCGATATCGTCATCTGTCAAATCATGTGCTGTATAGCCGTCAGCCGTCAGTTGATTGTTAATCGTTTGACGTTCTCTCTCACCTTCTTTTAAGGCAATACCAACAAAGATTGAGGCAGGCTCCATTGAGTCTGGTGATTTTTTGCTATCAGCGCGGTAATTAAACTCAGTAATATTTCGTCCATGCAGACTACGGCAGAAGTTTAAGAAAGCACCAGTCTGCTCAGGGATAGTGACACCAAAGATGGCTTCTTTTTTCTCCCCGATCTCAGTACGTTCAGCGATATAACGTAGGCGATCAAAATTCATATTGGCACCGCAAATGATACCAACGCAGTTTTTACCTTGTAAATCATTGGCTTCAATATACTTTTTCATACCAGCGACTGATAATGCGCCAGCAGGCTCAACAATACTACGGTTTTCTTCAAAAATATCCTTAATGGCAGCGCAGACTTCATCGTTGGTACAGGTCACAACTTCAGGCTCGACAATCGGTCCTGAACGATCGATTTTTTGCGTACGTACGACGTCAAAAGGCAACTCACCAATTTGAGCAACTGCCACCCCATCGACGAACAAGCCAACTTGCTCAAGTCTGACTCGCTCGTCTGCTTCAAGCGCCGCGTTGAGA
>NZ_JBPYDC010000580.1:0-960 GCF_051847575.1 Psychrobacter sp. 1U2 | reverse complement strand
TTAAACGCAGAGATGACACCGATAACACCAAGCGGATGCCACGTCTCACGCATATGGTGACCTGGACGCTCAGAGGCAATCGTCAAGCCATAGAGCTGACGTGAAACGCCGACAGCGAAGTCGCAGATATCGATCATCTCTTGTACTTCACCTAGGCCTTCTTCTTTGATCTTGCCAGCTTCAAACGACACCAGCATGCCCAAATCTTCTTTATGCTCGCGCAGCACTTCACCGAGCAGACGAATCAATTCGCCACGCTTGGGCGCAGGAACGACCCGCCACTCCTTAAACGCTTTTTTGGCATTTTGGATTTTATTATTAACCTCATCGACGCTATCTAAGGTTATTTTGCCAATAACCGTACCGTCTATAGGCGTATTGACTTCAAAATCGCCATGTTGATATTGCTCTTCTTTGACACCCATGGCAGACATGTATTGCTCAATCATACTCAATCCCTTGTATAGTTATTTGTAATATCCTTAATAGATATTTAAGCTACCTTGCAACGCGATAACTTGCAAAATAATAAATTTCTTACAGTCATTCCATTTTGGAATAGCGAATAAATAAAACCGCTATATGTATTTGTTATACATAACAGCCCTTCGGCCATAGCTGTTTTATATACACCCGTACTCCTATACAAAACTGTTTAAAGCATTTATGCAGTCTTTTAAGCTTTGAGCTTGTATCTCTTCATATAACGCCAGCTCATCATAGATACTAGCGCCAAGCGCTTGCTCAAACTCATGCTGATTTGAATTGCCATCATAGTTGCTTTGCTTGCCTTGCTGAAGATTAGATTGAAAAATACCAGCGGCACTAACAGGCAGAAAATCTTCGTAAACGATAGGTTCAATCCGGATAGTGCCTTTCTCAATCAAAGCGTTTACTACTTGTTTTGAATCGACCGTTTGTGCATCAACGGTTTCTAAATGAAGCATAGCACTGTCTACA
>NZ_JBPYDC010000579.1:0-960 GCF_051847575.1 Psychrobacter sp. 1U2 | reverse complement strand
ACGTCAATGTTATTGCCTTATACCAAGACGGTAAATCTACTGAACACTTAGATGAAGGAATGGAAGGTGTCGTCATCATTGATCGCACACCATTTTATGCTGAGGGCGGCGGGCAAGTTGGCGAGCTTGGCGAAATTCGTACGACAACAGGGGTGTTTGAAGTACAAGATACTAAAAAGTCTGGACAAGCTATTATTCACTATGGTGTCGTAAATATGGGCCGCGTTAGTGTGCAGCAAACGGCGGACGCGCACGTGCTTTCTGATGTTCGTGCCGCTAGTGCCAAAAACCATTCTGCCACGCACCTATTGCATGCAGCATTAAAAGTGGTATTGGGCGATGAGGTTGCACAAAAAGGTTCGCTGGTATCAAGCGATGTATTACGTTTTGATTTTGCTTATGACAAGCCCGTCAGTAGCGCTGAAATCATGCGCGTAGAACGTTTAGTCAATGAACAAATACAAGCTAACGCACCTGCTTGTATTGAGAATATGCCCATCGATGAAGCCATGCAAAAAGGCGCAGTCGCGCTGTTTGGTGAAAAGTATGGTAGTGACGTTCGGGTCTTAACTATGGGCACAGAAAGTATCGTTGATGGACAGCGTCAGCCCTTCTCTATCGAGCTATGTGGTGGCCTTCATGTACAGCGTACCGGTGATATCGGTGCCTT
Source organism: Psychrobacter sp. 1U2 (assembly GCF_051847575.1). Lineage (NCBI taxonomy): Bacteria > Pseudomonadati > Pseudomonadota > Gammaproteobacteria > Moraxellales > Moraxellaceae > Psychrobacter > Psychrobacter sp. 1U2. The sequence goes on along the minus strand of NZ_JBPYDC010000579.1, from coordinate 290 downwards.
CAAAATTGTCAGTGAGTCTGGTATTGCCGCAGGTATTCGCCGGATCGAAGCCGTTACTGGCATGGGCGCGATAAAATACATCCAACAAAACGATCAGCAGTTGAGCACTTTAGCCTCCCAGCTCAAAGTCAAACGCCCTGAAGTTGCACAGCGTGTACGTACCATGGCTGACAAGCAGCGCGACTTAGAAAAACAACTGGAGCGTCTGCAACAAAAAATGGCCAGTGCTCAAGCGGCCAGCTTACTAGACGATGTACAGACCATTGCAGGCACGCCAGTATTAATTAGTA
>NZ_JBPYDC010000578.1:0-960 GCF_051847575.1 Psychrobacter sp. 1U2 | reverse complement strand
TGCCCAACCGTGATCGTAAGCGGTGCTATTGATAACGTCATTACTCGTGTGGTGTCTGGTGAAGCTGTCGGTACGCTATTAACCACTAACGATGCCGACAAAATTATTGCACGTAAACAATGGTTAGCCGCGCATTTACGTATGTCAGGTACTTTGATCGTTGATGCGGGCGCCGCTAAAGCATTAGTAGAGCACAACAGGAGCTTGTTACCAGTTGGGGTGGTAGAAGTGCGCGGTGATTTTGATGAAGGAGATGTAGTAGAAATTGTTCATCAAGATACAGGCGAGCGTTTAGCGGTAGGGCAGATGAACTTCTCTTCTAATGATGCGCGCCGAGTAGCTCGAGAGCGTACTGAACAATTCGATAGAATCCTTGGCAACAAAGAAGAACGCGTGGTTATGGTGCATCGTGATAACTTAGCATTGTCTATGTGATGATATCTGCTAAAAATGACAAGCTTACGGTAGTAAGATAATAGATACATAGCCAGTCTATAAATAATACTGACCATTGGTTAAGATTACTTAGATAAGTAGCAACAAGTATCACTATATTTTTCAAGATCAAAACGAATGCCATAATAGATTTTATCTTTATGGCATTCACTATATGTATGTTTTGATTCATATGTACGTTTTAATTAAAACGCGACTATTTATTATTTATCAACAAATAGACGCTTCCTAATTTTTTATTTTTACAATGATAATTACAATATGAGTATTGTACTCTTTTGGAGACTTATACATGAGTGCCTCAAATAACACGAATACAGCCCAGCCAAAATTTGCTCCTTTAAAAAACGATAGACTAATACGGGCACTGCGTTTTGAGCCGATTGATACCACACCTGTCTGGATGATGCGCCAAGCTGGACGTTATTTACCAGAGTATAAGTCAACGCGTGCAGAAGCTGGAGATTTCATGAGCTTGTGCAGAGACACTGATCGAGCGACGGA
>NZ_JBPYDC010000577.1:0-960 GCF_051847575.1 Psychrobacter sp. 1U2 | reverse complement strand
CCAGTACACGACTACCAGCAGGTAAGTTTAAATGGTTAAAGTATTTTATGAGTAATGGATTAACTTCAGACTGATGAAAGCCAATACGACCTTCTTGCCAACGCGATTGCCAGAATTCTGAGTTCATATAACTACCCCAAAAAGATTAATGTCCTAAAAATATCAATGTGCTAAATATTTATCGTTACCAACTATCATACCGCTAAATGCAATAAAAAAGCCAAGCGTATTAACCCTTGGCTTTTAAAGCTTACAAGATGGCTGCCAGTATTTAGCTCACCATGTATTTACTGAATTCTTTACGTAGTTTTGCAAGCTTTGGTGGTATTGCAAAGTTGCAATAGGCCTGTCCTGGGTTTCTATTAAAGAAGTCTTGATGTGCCTCTTCCGCTTGATAGAATTCAACAGCAGGATGTACTTCTGTGACGACATTGACGCCCATATCGCGCAGTTTATTAATGGTACGGTCGACGGTTGGTTTTTGATCCTCGTCAGTATAGAACACCACGCTGCGGTACTGGCTACCGACGTCATTGCCTTGACGATCCATTGTAGTGGGATCATGGGTGGCAAAAAACACATCGAGTATTACTTCTAACGGTACGATAGATTCATCAAACTCAACTTTGATAACTTCAACGTGTCCTGTATCGCCACCGCAGACCGCTTCATAGTTGGCAGATACCGCATCGCCGCCCATGTAGCCTGACACGACAGATTGTACGCCTTTTACGGATAAAAATACTGATTCGGTGCACCAAAAGCAGCCACCGCCTAATATAATGGTTTGCATAATTTTTCCTATTATTATATCTGTTGTTATAAAGGTGAGCTAAGGTGTTTATTTGGTTGTAATACTTTCATTTTTCAATGATAGATTACCTTTGATAACTTATTGCTTACAATAATTTTTTAGCCTCAGCGCTTGCTAATCAGCTTAGCAGGCGAGCCAAACGCGAT
>NZ_JBPYDC010000576.1:0-963 GCF_051847575.1 Psychrobacter sp. 1U2 | reverse complement strand
ATAGTTTCGGATTCAATCAGTTTTATGCTGACGACCAAAGGAAATACTATATTTACTAAACCCCTTACTTACCTATACGTACAAACTTAAATGTAATTAATTTACTTATCTAAAAAGGATTATTTATAATGACTTTAAAATCTATCAAACAAGCGAATCGTGCCATGACTTTTGCAGCCATTAGTGCGCTTGGTATGCTTAGCACATTAGGTCATGCAGCGACTTACGAGCTTGATCCCAAACATACCGCAGTACGCTTCTATGTAGATCACTTCGGTACCACGACCAATGCTGGTGGCTTTCATAATCTATCGGGTACTCTTGAGTACGCACCTGAAGAGCAAAAAGGTTTTATCGGCATTACAATCCCCATGGGCAGTTTAAGTACCGGGCTCAAAGCTTTTGATGGGCATCTAAAATCTGATGATTTTTTCAATGTAGAAAAATACCCAACCGCTTATTTTAAATCTACTGATTGGGTATTTGATGGCGATGAAGTCAAATCAGTGAAAGGTGACTTAACCTTACTTGATGAGACTCATCCTGTGACTTTAACAGCCACTAAATTTAACTGCTACGACAGCCCTCTATTAAATGCTGAAGCTTGTGGTGGTGATTTTGAAACCACTATCGACAGAACCAAATGGGGTATCGATACCTATACAGACGGCGGTATGATGAAAGATGTCAAATTGGTCATTCAGGTAGAAGGCAGTAAACAAGCAGATTTAAAGTAAGCAGACCTTAAACAATAATGGCTCGTCCACTTAAGACAATCTGTACTACAATGAAGCTGGGTTTTTTAACCCGGCTTTTTTTATTTTATAAAAGTGTTCATGGGAGTTTTATGCAGACAATCTCCCTTATAAAGCGATAAGTTAAGATAACAATAGGACAGCTAAAATGGGACAGCTAGAAGATATGGCAATGTTTGTACGCATTGTCGAAGCCGGTAGTATTACT
>NZ_JBPYDC010000575.1:0-965 GCF_051847575.1 Psychrobacter sp. 1U2 | reverse complement strand
ATAAAAAAGTTGCTTTAGTAACAGGTGCGCTTGGTGGAATTGGTACAGCTATTTGTGAGAAGTTAGTGACTAATGGTTATCATGTCATAGCGACCTTGAGTCAAGAAGATCCTGAGCGTACAAAAAAGTGGTGCGAAGATAATGGATTTGACTCGGATAACTTTGAGTTTCTTGCTGTTGATTTGAGTAATCACGAAACTGCGATGGCAGCGATTAAGCAGACAATCGATAAGTACGACAGTATTTATGCTTTGATAAATGGAGCGGGTATCACTCGTGATAGCAGCTTCAAAAAAATGAGCTTTGCGCAGTGGCAGCAGGTGATAGAGACTAACTTGACGTCTCTTTATACCATTGTCCATCCAGTTTTCGTCAAGATGCTAGAACAAAAAACCGGTCGCATCGTCAATATCAGTTCGATAAATGGCTTACGTGGTCAGTATGGTCAGACGAACTATTCAGCCGCCAAAGCAGGTATTATTGGATTTACTAAGGCATTGGCATACGAAGGAGCTTCTTCATCAGTTACCGCCAACGTCGTTGCTCCTGGTTATACATATACACCCATGGTAGAGAGTGTACCTGAACATATCATGGATAAAATTAAAGAAACCATTCCAATGAATCGTTTGGCTAGTGCAAACGAAATCGCTGCTGCTTGTATGTATCTTATCAGTGAGGATGCCATATTCGTCACAGGTGAAACCATATCAGTTAATGGTGGTCAGTATATGTCTTGACTTTACTGTTAAACATTTTTGTTACAGTACTGTATAAAGTGACAAACTTAATAATATTATAATGTTTTCTTAACCTTCAACGCATACGATTTTTTCTCAACCGTCAATATACGGAGCAATAAGATGTCACAACAAACCCCGCAAGATTATATGAACCAGTTCAATGAAAATGCAAAAAAAATGTTCGAACCTTGGACAAAGCTAAACCAATCGTTCGATACAAGG
>NZ_JBPYDC010000574.1:0-966 GCF_051847575.1 Psychrobacter sp. 1U2 | reverse complement strand
AAATGACACAGAATAAGGGGTTTGATATGGCTGTATTTATGCAACATCAGTACTTGGTAGTACAGAACAAAATTTTCAGCAGATCTTTATTGCTAACAAGTGCGCTCATCAGTACTTTGACGTTGAGTGCCTGTCAAACGACATCATCGCTACCTAGCAACACTGCTACGGTGATAACCAAAACGCCTGTGACTGTAGCACCTACCACAACTAAAACACCGTCTGATATTCAAAATCGTCCTGATGGTACAAATATCTACCAAACCAAACCATATATACCGCCTACTGATGCTATGCCAAAGAATAATACTTACTCAGAAAACACCTCAGACGCTAACAACCCTTTAACACAGCAAACACAGGTCATAGAACAACCAGAAATCATATTTAACGAGCCTGTATATACTCCCCCGCGTGACGATTATATGATCTCGCAGCCTCCTACTGCACCGTCACATAATGAGCTATTAGAGCAGGCGCGTCAGAATTCAAAGCAAAAAAGCCGTCAACCTACTGATAATCAAAGTAACTTGCCAGCTTTTCGCAATCTCATGCAAACTGGTACTAATCATTTAAAATCAGGCAATCTAACGTCTGCTGAGAACAGCTTTACCCGTGCGCAGCGTTTAGCACCGAGATCATCAGCAGTATACTTTTATCTATCACAAGTAGCCCTAAAAAAAGGGCAACCACGTAAAGCTGAGGCCATGGCGCGGCGCGGTCTGACTGTTTCTGAAGATGCCAATCGCCGGCGTTCATTATGGCAGCTTATCCTACGTTCAGGTCAACAACAAAACAATTCGCGTGTTGTTCGTGAAGCACAGCAAGCACTTAAGTAATTTTGAGCTACTTTTACATAAAATACAGTAGCTTATATTTGTTTTACTCATTTTAATCTAATCAAAGGTATCTTTATGGCATGGCAACAACTGCACCTCCAGTGTGAAAAAGCAAACGTCGAACTTG
>NZ_JBPYDC010000573.1:0-966 GCF_051847575.1 Psychrobacter sp. 1U2 | reverse complement strand
AGTGATAAGATAAAGTGTTTATCTTGTATTTATTATAATATAAAAACCCTACAAAGAGTAGTGAATTAAAATATTCTCGCAATATATTATGCGTTAGAGACAGGTTCTCGAAGGATTTCTACGAGTCTTCAATATAAAAACAGCAAAAACAAACGCCAAAAAGGGCTTGATCATCTGCGTCTCACGTCTACTGGGCAGAAGATGGCGCGCATGCCCATTGATCCAAGACTGGCACGTATGTTGGTTGCCGGTAGCGACTTTGATTGTATCCGCGAGATGCTAATCGTTGTCGCAGCCCTTGCTGTCCAAGACCCGCGTGAGCGCCCAGTCAATAAGCGCCAGCAAGCGGATCAAAAACACGCAGAGTTTCGTCAAGATGATTCTGACTTCTTGTTTTATCTTAGCCTGTGGAAAGCCTTGTTTGAAAAGGATGCAGACGGCAATAAGCTGTCTGGTAATCAGCGTAAGCAGTTTACTAAGAAGAACTATTTGAGCTTTCCAAGAGTGCGCGAATGGAGCCAAACCCATCGTCAGTTGGTGCAGATGGTTACAGATCTTAAGCTGACAGATGATAAAGACAGCAAAAAAGAGGCGAATAATAGTGACCCTACCAGTATAGAAGACGAAGAAGTAAAGGCGGTCAAATATGCCAATTTGCATCGTGCATTACTAACGGGCTTATTGTCTACGATTGCTCACAAAACCGAAAATCGCGGAGAGTATCTCGCTGCTCGCCAGCAAAAGGCCAAAATCTTTCCAGCCAGTACCGTGTTTAAACAGGTGCCACCTTGGGTCATAGCCTTTGAGATAGTCGAGACCTCCCAAGTCTTTATGCGTACCGTTGCCAAGATTGAACCAGAATGGATCATCTCAGCGGCAGGTAACTTATTAAAGTATCATTATTTTGAGCCGCATTGGTCCAAGAAAACAGGCCGCGTGAAAGCTTACGCGCAGATTAGCTTGTTT
>NZ_JBPYDC010000572.1:0-966 GCF_051847575.1 Psychrobacter sp. 1U2 | reverse complement strand
ATTGTAATTAAGCTGCGGTATCGAGACCTTTTGTAGACGAGTAAGGTCTTGTATTTCAGTCTCGCCCCAAATTTCAGTATTACTCATGTCTGGCAGTGCAGGCAAACTTGCACGCGTACTACCACCACTAGCTGATGCGACCTGCTGTTTGTTGGTCATCAGCTTATTGACATGTGCGAACAGATCTTCTTTTAAGATACGATCGTTTAGCGCAGTACCAGTTACGTTGGTAATGTCTACACCCAGTTCGCGAGCAAGCTTGCGAACAGCAGGTCCGGCATATACTTCTGCTGATTTTTCGTTAACTTCAGCTTCACTTAACTTGTTGCTTTCTGTATTTGTAGCAGCACTCGCTTTATCAGCATCTGCTTTAACCGGCGCTTGCTTAGGTTCACCTGACGTTTGCGAAGCTTGATTATTTGGACTTGCCGTTTCAGAAGTCGTTGACGCAGCGACTTTAGGCTCGTCACTACTATCACTCGTGCCACTACCAACAATGATAATAAAGTCTTGACCATTGGCGACCATGTCACCCGCTTGTACCAAGATTTTTTCAATCTTACCATCTTCTGGTGCTGGCACTTCGACCGAGGCTTTATCAGACTCAATTAATAATATTGACTGATCAGCGGTGACCGTATCGCCCACACTAACCATAATTTCAGCTACTTGTGCTTCATCAACGCCTAAGTCTGGTAATTGATAGGTAGACGCCGATCCTGACGCTGTAGCTGCAGGTTTATCATTACTTTCAGACTTACTTGATTCCTCAACAGTAGGCTTAGCTTCTGGCTCTTTACTACCTTCATCGCTATCTTTACTTGCCTCACTATCTTTATTTGAGTCAGATTTGTCTTGGCTGTTATTATCTGTTGCGTCTGCCGCATCACTTTCAAGCTCGATAAGTACCATACCTTCGCTAACTTGATCACCGACAGCAACACTAACCTTAGTCACTTTACCAGC
>NZ_JBPYDC010000571.1:0-968 GCF_051847575.1 Psychrobacter sp. 1U2 | reverse complement strand
CAAACGACTGTACTTGAAGTATCAAAAGAGTTAGACAGTAAAAAGATTGCAAACCAATCTGGTACTACTGACATCGATATTTGATTAAACAGTCTACCCAAACAGTCAGCTATCGAATAGATATAACCTCATTGACGTCGGGTATTAAAGCGTCGTTCGTGTTAAGATAGCCATTATTAATAATTTTAAAAATAGATACGGTAATTTATGAGTTGGAATGATCCAAACGCCTCAAGTGAGGCACAGAAATATGACAATCCTATCCCTAGTCGTGAGCTGATACTACGTACGATCGCTGAAAACGATGAACCGACACATCAACAGCTGGCAAAAGCTTTTGACATCAATGATCCTGACCAGTTTGACGCATTAGGCAATCGTCTCAAAGCCATGGCTCGTGATGGACAAGTAAATCGTGAAGGACGCCCTTATCGCTTTCGTGCAGTCACGCAACAAGATGTGGTTACTGGTACGGTATCTGCTCATCCAAAAGGCTTTGGTTTTGTGGTACTAGAAGATATGCCAGATTTGTTTTTACATGAAAAACAAATGCGCTGGGTATTTAACGGTGACATGGTCGATGCTGTCGGCACCACAACAGATAACCGTGGTCGTACCGAAGGTCGTATCGTTGATGTGACTGAACGTCATCAAAATCAGTTTATTGGTACGCTTACTCGTGATGAAGATGGTTATTGTGTTGAGCTTGGCAGCCCAAACAACCATCAACCAATCACCGTCACTGATGATAATATACAAGCGGTAGGTGCCAAACAAGGCGATCCGGTGAAAGTTGATGTCATTGACTGGCCCAATCAGCACGAGTTTGCTACAGGTAAGATTACAGAGGTGCTGAGTGACGACAATGACCGTGAACTTATCATTGAAACTACTCTACTCAATTACGATATACCCTCTGAATTCAGTGCAGAAGCGCTCAAACAAGCCAATGACTATAGAGAGCCTAG
>NZ_JBPYDC010000570.1:0-968 GCF_051847575.1 Psychrobacter sp. 1U2 | reverse complement strand
CAACACACGATGGAGTTGTCTGCCGCGCGTAGTTTACTATTCAATGAGATATTGGCAGCCAGAGTACGCGACGGCAGTTGGAATACCGGACTTACCGGTGAAGTATTTAACTTAGATGGCTCAGGCTCGATATTTGCTAGTGAAGAGGTAGACGAGTCGCTACGTGCGCGTGTTGCCAGTGGGGATATTCATCCAACTGGTGTGCTGTGGGGCGTAGGTAACGATAAAGTCAGCGGCATAGCAGCCCAGCTCGAAAACGATATAGTACAGTGCAATCCATTATTAGCACAGCTAGCAGTGGGTCTAGAAAAACGCGACGTCAAAGCCCAACGACGAGCACTACGATTACCCGTTGAAGCGATGCGTTGGACGTGGCAAGAGGAACAAACAGATGGTAAGCAAACGCTCGTATTAAATTTTACTTTGACGACTGGCAGCTTTGCTACTAGTGTACTGGCAGGTTTGGTACAACAGCTAAGCAGCTCATCATCGAAGGTGTAAGGCTTTGTAGCTTTGTACTAAGTTATCCTGTTCATAACCGATTATGCATCTGTTTTTTGGCCGCTGGTTTTTTGACTGCTGTATAACTGCCCAATGCTGTCTTTTGCTACTGTCATCTCGTTGGCACTGACCACTTGATTGCGACCACGATCTTTGGCTTCGTACAATGCTTTGTCTGCGACTCTAATCAAACGCTGACAAATATCACTAGGCAACTGAGCATATCGCAGCTCTGACACTGGTATAGATGCGCGTTTGCTCTTACGAGACTTAATTGTCGGCAGCTTCGATAATGATGATGTCGCCACTGTTTCTTTGGATTTTATGGATGCATATCTTTGTCTGATGCAGGCGCGCTCAGCATGAGTCAAGGTATAAAGCCCTAGACTCGCCGTTATCTTAAAGCTTAGATTATGGTCTATTTGAAACACATGGGTAGCAATATCGCAACGCAGCTGTTCGGCAAT
>NZ_JBPYDC010000569.1:0-970 GCF_051847575.1 Psychrobacter sp. 1U2 | reverse complement strand
AGTTTTGGAAGATATCTCTTGGTGATTCCGAGCAGAAAGAATTACACAGATATTGCTTCAGCAATGGTGAGGCTCGAATTGGCTGGGGATATACTGGAGACTTGAACTCTGATATATCTGAGCGCACAGAAAAAGAACTGTCATATCTTGAAGGACTTGGTAGCAATGACAAGTCTTCTATAAAGGTTTTTTCTGAAAAAATTCAAGTTGGAGATGTATTACTTTGTCTTAAAAATAAAAACACTGTAAGAGCTATTGGCATAGTAACGTCAGACTATGAGTTTGATACAAGCTTTAAAGGTCTTGCCGAGTTCCATCACACTCGTAAGGTAAATTGGATACTACAAGATATCAATTTTGATATATATGCCTTAAATAATAATACCAACTTAACTCAAAAAACTTGTTATAAGATTGATAGGTTTACATGGAATGACTTAGCCGAAAGCTTAGAACATCAAGGTTATTCACTAGATAGCCAATCTATAAGTGATTCTGCAAAAGATTCAAATAACCATATACTGATAATTGACGAAATTAACCGTGGCAATATATCTCGTATTTTCGGCGAGCTTATTACATTGCTCGAGCCTGATAAACGTAAAGATGGTACAGATGCGCGCGAAGTGATACTGCCTTATTCTAAAGAGAAATTTTCAGTTCCTTCAAACCTTTACGTACTGGGAACTATGAATACCGCTGATAAATCTCTTGCACAGCTAGATTTAGCATTACGCCGTCGATTTGATTTTGTTGAGCTATTACCTCAACCTGAACTTTTAGATAGCATAGAAGTTTATAAGACTCCCATATCTGAAGTATTAACAGTAATGAATCAGCGTATTGAGGTGCTGTTAGATCGTGAACACACAATAGGTCACTCGTATTTTTGGTCTTTGAAAGACTTGGATTCAGATGACGAAAAAGAAATTGAATTAGGTAATATTTTTAAGAGACGAATTATCCCTTT
>NZ_JBPYDC010000568.1:0-970 GCF_051847575.1 Psychrobacter sp. 1U2 | reverse complement strand
TCATCCACAAGCACGCGGTGATTACACAAAGACGGTCGCTATCGTTGGCGGTGAAAGCTCAGGGAAGACCACTTTAGTCCATAAGCTTGCTAACTATTATGGGGCGAGTTTTGCGTTAGAGATGGGACGCTTGTACGTAGGGACGGACTTAGGCGGTAGTGAAATTGGTCTACAATACAGTGATTATGGGCCTATTGCGCTTGATCATGCACAGGCCATTCGAGATGCTACTGCTGTAGCAACCGCCCCTGTTACTATTGTTGATACAGATTTTGTGACCACACAAGCATTTTGTGAAGAGTATGAAGGTCGTACTCACCCATTTGTCACTGCCAGTATTGACGAGTTTCGCTTAGACCATACGATCATGCTAGATAACAACACACCATGGGTTGACGATGGCATGCGCTCATTGGGAGACCCTAATGCACGTGGACGTTTTGAGCAGCGTCTTATCGATATATTTGCACGGCATGATATAGCACCATATTTGATCGATGAACCTGACTACGACGCTCGCTATCAGCAAGCGTTACGATTTATCGATCAGTATATTTATGGTAAAAACATACCAAAATCATAGTTTAAAGTTTCACCATAATCCGAAGTTTCGGAGATTCACGAATACCACATTTATAATAATATCATTTTTGTCAGTACCTCCCTGATATATTTTTAGGAAAACAAGTTATGCGCATTCAGCTATTAGATAACATTACTGGAAAATGGTCCATGCAATGGATTGTTATCTGGTTCATTTGCGGTGTGGTTGCACTATCTACAGGCTTTTGGCTCACTACAGAACACACAACCCTTGACATGTTTTATTTGGGAGTCTCTTTTGTCGGCTTGATCTGTGTGGTGTCGCTGTCATTTCGCAAAAACGTCATGGGTAACGGTCTTGGTATGGCGGCGACCGCTGGTGAGGTGGTCGTACAAGCAACGTCTGGTGCAGTGGGCTTGATGCTTG
>NZ_JBPYDC010000567.1:0-971 GCF_051847575.1 Psychrobacter sp. 1U2 | reverse complement strand
GAATGTATCATTCATGGTCACGGTAGTCGAAAACAAAGATTCTAAGATAAAGTCTGTACCTGCAGTTATTAGAGAACTGGGGCACAATTATGCAGGTAAGTTTGTCGTGCAGCAGACTGTTGATGATATTCCAACGGTTTGGGTGGCGCGTGCCGATTTGCTTGATATACTTTTATTCTTACGTAAATTACCAAAGCCCTATGTCATGTTATTTGACTTATCAGCGATAGATGAGCGTCTGCGTCAGCATCGGGCCGGATTACCTGATAGTGACTTTACCGTATTTTATCATCTCATGTCGCTTGAACGTAATAGTGATATACGTATTAAGGTTGCTCTGAGCGAAGAGGATTTAAGTTTACCGAGCGCTACTAATATCTGGCCAAATGCCAACTGGTATGAGCGCGAAGTGTGGGATATGTTTGGCATCGTTTTTAGTGGTCATCCACACTTGACTCGTATCTTGTTGCCTAAATACTGGGAAGGTCATCCACTGCGCAAAGAGTACCATGCACGTACGACCGAGTTTACGCCGTACTTCTTAAACACTGCTAAACAGCAGTATGAACAAGAAAACCTACGTTTTGTGCCAGAAGAATGGGGCATGAAACGCTCAGGGCGTGATGAAGACTTTATGTTCCTAAATATCGGTCCCAATCATCCCTCTGCTCACGGTGCATTCAGACTTGTATTGCAGCTCGATGGTGAAGAGGTGGTCGATTGTATTCCTGATATCGGTTATCACCATCGTGGCGCTGAAAAGATGGCAGAGCGCCAAACATGGCACTCATTTATCCCTTACACCGATCGTATTGATTATCTTGGTGGGGTGATGAATGAGTTACCGTACATCATGTCGGTCGAAAAGCTTGCGGGTATTACTGTACCAGATCGGGCGCAGACCATTCGCGTGATGATGAGTGAGTTTTTCCGCATTACTAATAACCTGCTATTTGTCGGTACTTTTATTC
>NZ_JBPYDC010000566.1:0-971 GCF_051847575.1 Psychrobacter sp. 1U2 | reverse complement strand
GTATCAAAATCTTAGAGAGAAACATACCTCTTGGGATTGTCTCAGTGGGTGCTTTTACTGATGAAAAATTTGCGATTTCGCTACATGATGCTGCAAAAAGACATGGGGTAAAAATTCATATTTTAGCAGGAGCGGTAGCAGGTATAGATGGCATCAATGCTGCAAGCTTGGCCGGACTTAGTAAAGTTATTTATCAAGGTAGAAAAAGCCCTTCGAGTTGGAAAGGCAGTTATGCTGACAAGCTCATTGATTACGACTCTTTAAAAAAATCGACCGTATTCTTTACAGGTACTGCTAGAGAGGCTGCGACTTTATTTCCTGCCAATTCTAATGTCGCCGCAACCATTGCTTTAGCAGGGGTTGGCTTAGATGAGACACAAGTAGAGTTGATCGCCGATCCCACGCTTTCTCACAACATTCATCATATAATAGCTGAAGGCATATTTGGTAAGCTTGAAATTAGCATAACTGGACTACCATTAGCTGAAAATCCCAAAACTTCAAGCTTAGCTGCATTTAGTGCTTTACGTTTGTGTCATCAGATTAATCAAGCTCTACAAATATAAAGCATCAATGAAGCGAGGTTATATGGTCAAAAACTCCAAATATTTCAAGTTTTATAAACCTCGAATAGCTCATATAGCTGAAACATTATACTCGCTGACCGTCGTTATTTTCTTCACCAGTAATGCTGCCTATTTTTTTGGTAAAGAACAATCCGACTGGTATTGAAATTAAGATACCAACGACTACAGCAATCTTAATGTGCGGTATTTCATTAAATCCTGACACCAACGCTGCAATCATAAGTACGCCGATGGTAACTGTTGCTGTCATTGAATAGATCATAGAAAATAATGTCCAGTTCATAACCTAATCCTCATAGTTTGTGTGGGTATATCTCCTTTATACGTTAAATCCACACTAATAGTAAGCTTTTACAGTATACTCTTAGAGCACACATACCAGCT
>NZ_JBPYDC010000565.1:0-971 GCF_051847575.1 Psychrobacter sp. 1U2 | reverse complement strand
CAAGACAATCCAGAACCTGTAGCTACTCCAGTCGTTACTGAACAGTCAGTCGAAGATGATGGTCAAGCGGTAGCTGCGGTCGCCACTAGTGTGGAGCCAGCCTCTATTCGTATTGCTACTGGCGAGGCAAATACCTTATATGCATGCCGTATGAATGTGGGTGATGAGACATTACAAACAACCATTATGAATGCTATGAGTAGCACCTTCGGCAATGAGGCTGATAAGTGCCGTGCAGATGTAGATGATAATTTTTCAACAGATATGCTAGCTGCCGCACAATTGGCTTCTATCTTACCAATTATCAAAAGTGTGCCAAACGCTAGTATGATTATCAAAGGCGATGAAATCGTGGTTAATTCGGCTGATGCAGATGTACTTGATAAGCTCGTCTCTGACTTACAAGCGGCTGCACCAGCACTATCTATAAAAGCAGAGGGCCCATTAGATCTACAGAGTGAGATTGATGATAGTTTGGTTGCAGCAGATGCTGCTGTTGATAATCTTGGTGAAAACCCAGACCCTCGTGATGTTGCTCGTGCTTTAAGTATTCAGGTAATCAACTTTGAGCTTGATAAAGCGATGATTCCAGAGGTGAACAAACCTTTTCTTGATCGTGCTGCCAATGTTGTCCAAGAAGTCCCTAACGTCGAATTAGTGATTATCGGACATACAGACAATCAAGCCTCTGATGCATACAATATGGAATTGTCTCGTGACCGTGCTGAAGCTGTAAAAGAGTATCTGGTCTCTAAAGGTGTTGATGCAAGTAAGCTTACAACCAAAGGTATGGGTGAAAGCGATCCTATCGCTGATAACTCAACCGAACAAGGACGCTTCCGCAATCGTCGTATCGAATTTGTTGTTAACGACGAAGCTACACTGAATGGTACAGGTACCAGCGGTACGATTACCAATGATGCTATTGACCCAGACTTAAATCCGTTGGATAGCAATAATGATGATATGAC
>NZ_JBPYDC010000564.1:0-972 GCF_051847575.1 Psychrobacter sp. 1U2 | reverse complement strand
CTCTTGTAACTTTTCTTTATCGTAGTCAGAAGTAGACTCTTCGATTTGACGGTTGATAGACTCAACGCGATTATCGATGTCTGCTTTGTTGCCAGCACCATCAACGATAACGGTGTTTTCTTTACCGACAGTAACCTTTTTAGCAGTACCCAATTGCTCTAGGGTTGCAGTCTCTAAGCTTAAACCGATCTCTTCAGAGATAACCGTACCGCCAGTTAGTGTCGCGATATCTTCTAGCATTGCTTTACGACGATCGCCGAAACCTGGTGCTTTAACCGCACAAGTCTTCAAACCACCACGCATATTGTTGACAACTAGCGTAGCCAATGCTTCGTTTTCTACGTCTTCAGCGATGATTAGCAACGGTTTGCTCTGCTGCATCACTTGCTCAAGTAGTGGCACGATTTCACGAATGTTGCTGATTTTTTTGTCAACCAATAGGATATATGGGTTTTCAAACTCGGCCGTTAAGCTGTCTTGCTTGTTCGCAAAGTATGGGCTGATATAACCACGGTCAAACTGCATACCTTCAACAACTTCTAAAGTATCCTCAAAGCTTGAACCTTCTTCAACAGTGATAACGCCTTGCTTACCGACTTTTTCCATCGCTTGAGAAATCAATTCACCGATCTTGGTGTCTGAGTTCGCAGAAATAGAACCAACCTGAGCAATCGCTTTATGATCGTCGGCTGGGGTCGATAGCTTATGGATTTCTTTAACCGCTTCGCGTACTGCTTTGTCGATACCGCGCTTAAGATCCATTGGGTTCATGCCAGCGGCAACTGATTTCATGCCTTCTTGCAGGATTGATTGAGCCAATACTGTTGCGGTAGTCGTACCATCACCAGCGACGTCATTAGTGCGGCTAGCAACTTCACGAACGAGCTGTGCGCCCATGTTTTCAAATTTGTTCTCAAGCTCAATCTCTTTGGCAACTGATACACCATCTTTAGTGATGGTTGGTGCGCCAAA
>NZ_JBPYDC010000563.1:0-973 GCF_051847575.1 Psychrobacter sp. 1U2 | reverse complement strand
ACCGAGTCTTCTTTTAGATTGGTATTTTCTTCAATAACCAGTTTGTCTAATGAGGGACAGGTAATCACAGCATTATATTTACTCAACTGTTTATCGCAAATATATGTCATTAACTGGCGAGCATGTACTTTATTTAATATATCACTATCAGAGTTAGCGTATTCTTTAGCGCGCGCAACGATTAATTGCTCAAGGCGTGAGCTTTGTGTTAAATCAAAATAAATACCGATGTCATCAACAACCACGCTCAGTCCATGACGACTGCCGATACCAGAATCTAATGAGCGTAAAAAGCCATCTTCGATACTTAAAGTTGTTAGTTGTTGACGATCTGCTGCTCTCTTAGCACGTTGATAGCTTTTTTTGTGTCCCCAACCGATAAAAGCGTTAGGCGTTTGTAGATTTGGATTAAAACGCTGCTGCACGCTTGACCATAGGTACCAGCGTTGAATATCAGCGTCCAAGACATTGGGCAGCAGCAAATTATTACGGCGCATCCCTTTACCAATGACCGCCAAACGATTGGGGACCAAATGCTGAGCTGATGACAAGGATGGTACAGCCTTAGAAGTAGACGTCGTTGGCACCTTATCTTCGTTTGCTGCACTTTTTGTCATTTTAATCATCCTTTTCAATGCTGTATTGGCGTCAATATACTTTTGACATCAACCGTTATAAGTCTAAAATAACTTTGGCTGCAACTGCCAATTGATAAACGATTTGTGATATTCCGCGGGTAATCTCAACGCGCTTGGTTTTGACCTTTGGTAAAACCATAATCTCATCACCCTGCTGGATACGATAAGCGGTATTGACCACTTCATTCGCCCCATTTTGATGAATCACTAAGATCTCTTTAGTATCAGCGTTGTCTCCAAAGCCGCCTGAATTGGCAATGTAATCGCCAACCGTAAAGTCTGGATTAAAAGTGAGCGCGCCTTGCGACCGTACTTGACCATTAACGGTTATCACT
>NZ_JBPYDC010000562.1:0-973 GCF_051847575.1 Psychrobacter sp. 1U2 | reverse complement strand
ACGGTTGATGCCATTTGTGATCATCCAGATATCAAAGCGGTTTCATTTGTCGGCTCGACCGCCGTTGGTAAGCATGTCTACGAGCGCGCCAGCAAATCTGGTAAACGTGCCCAGTGTATGATGGGTGCCAAAAACCATGGCGTTATTCTACCTGACGCCAATAAAGAACAAACCCTCAATCAGCTAGCGGGTGCTGCATTTGGTGCGGCTGGTCAACGCTGTATGGCACTGTCTGTTGTGGTATTGGTCGGTGCAGCTGGTGAGTGGATTGACGATATTAAAGCCAAGGCTGAGGGTCTTGTAGTATCAGCGGGTAAGCATGATAAAGACTTGGGTCCACTGATTTCTCCAGCTGCGAAAGCCCGCGTCGAGCATTTGATTGATACAGGGGTAGAAGAAGGCGCGAGCTTATTACTTGATGGCCGCGGTATTACTGTCGAGGGCTATGAGAAAGGCAACTTTGTAGGGCCTACTATCTTTGATAACGTCACAAGTGATATGCAAATCTACAAAGAAGAAATCTTTGGTCCTGTACTTTGTATCATGCGTGCAGCGAGCCTTGATGAGGCTATAGAGATGCTTAATGCCAATCCGCATGGTAACGGTACGGCTATCTTTACCCAATCAGGCGCAGCGGCGCATAAATTCCAGCAAGATATTCAGGTCGGGCAAATTGGTATTAACTTACCGATTCCTGTGCCACTACCGATGTTCTCATTCTCAGGCTCACGTGCCAGTAAGCTTGGCGATCTTGGTCCTTATGGTAAGCAAGCGGTACAGTTCTATACTCAAACCAAAACCGTTACGGCGCGCTGGTTTGACGATGAAGCAAGCCGCGGGGTGAATACTACTATTTCAATTTAATCGTTTATTCCTTGTATTTGCGGTGTCGTGTTAATCTTGTTTGGTATGTTTCTTACTATTTAAGCACAGTTTTACGATTGTCACGATGTCGCTGTTATACTGTATGAAT
>NZ_JBPYDC010000561.1:0-974 GCF_051847575.1 Psychrobacter sp. 1U2 | reverse complement strand
ATATGAACGCTAGGGACGATATAATCTTCGTCCACTTGGTAGATGCATTGGGTTGTGCGCACCAGTTTGATAGCTAACAACGATAGGGTATCTTGACTGGGCGCTTGCGCAGAATGACTCAGTTGCAGGCTCGGTGACAATTTAATAACATCAATGACCGCTTCAGCTGCTTGACTATATAAATCTTTTGCTTCAATAGCTCCCCTCACATAGCGCGCTGGATTATCACTATGCTCTGTCTGTATATTATTGCTGTCATTATGGACAATCTCTAAACTTAAAAATACAAAGACCTCATCACCATGATCTTGACTATCTAGCGTAATACCTTTTGGTAATGCATCTATACGAGGTGCCTGATATATTGTGCCATCTGGCAATACAGCGTAAATACTTTGAAAGCTTAACAAGTTACTCTCTAAAAGCTGTTTATCTATCTGAACATCGGATACTCCGTAAGCATACGGCTGCATCAGCATCATACTCAGGGCGCGCTGTGAGTTATGATACGTGTCTTGAATCTGAAAATGCTGAGGTCTTAAAAACAGCCCCTCACCCCATAGTACTCTATGTTTACTCAAGACAATCTCCTACAAACAGCTGACTAATGGCTGCTGATAATATTTAAGTTTGGTCGTAAATGCAGGCGCAAGCTTTGGGCTGATACCCTCTACGATATTGACGTCACATGCGCCTATATGAAGCACCAGTGGCTTATCAAAATTGAGACTATTAAGCGGAATAAGGAGCTGTGAGCGTTTTTTGGTGTATCTAAGTCCCACTTTAACCGCCATAAAGTGTGCATCTTGAGGAATATTTAAAGTCAGACTGGTCTCACGATTGGGGATGACACTGACTTCTTTCGCAGCCAGTTTTTCAACTTCGGTGAACTGACTTTCTTCTGCTAAAAATGCAATATAAGCGATACTCGCAGTACCTTGTTTGGCACGTCCTGCATTGGCATTGGCCATAGG
>NZ_JBPYDC010000560.1:0-976 GCF_051847575.1 Psychrobacter sp. 1U2 | reverse complement strand
CGCCTTCGGTGGCAAAGGACTCAGGGTGAAACTGCATGCCCTGAATTGGGTATTCTTTATGCTGCAATCCCATAATCTCATCTCCTGCAAGCGCTGACTCAGCCAAGCTTAAATGATGGTATGCATCATTTGCAATGACAGCTGTGACGCTTAAACACTCAGGCAAAGTATCTGCTCGTACCATAAGTGAGTGGTAGCGCATGATTTCAAGTTCTTGCGGCAAGCCTTGGTAGACACCTGCGTCATCATGGCGAATGGCTGAGACTTTGCCATGCATCGGTACGCTAGCTTGAACCACATCTCCGCCAAATACATGAGCGATACCTTGCATGCCTAAGCAAACACCCAGTAGTGGCACCGTCTTACCCAGTGTCTCAATTACTTCTGCACAGATGCCAAAATAGGCTGGATCATCGGGGGAGCCAGGGCCGGGTGAGATGATAATACGGTCAAGATTCATCGCTTGTACGTCAGGCAAAGTAATCTCGTTGTTGCGTTTAACGATGACGTTTGCAGCGTTAGTGCCGTCTTTATCATCATCCATGGTTTGCAAAATCTCGCCGATATATTGATATAAGTTAAAGGTAAAGGAGTCGTAGTTGTCGATAATTAAAACGTTCATAAGTCATAAGCTCTTTACTGAGATATAGGAAAGTTAGGCGGTCATAAAGCTGTCTAACACCACTTTCATGGCAGAAAGCTTACGCTGAATCTCAAGATATTCATCAGCAGGGTTGGAGTCGTAGACATTGCCGCCGCAAGTTTGCGCGTAAGCGGATTCACCATTGATAAATAGACTACGAATAGGAATAGCAAAAATACAATCGCCATTAAAATTAAACGAACCAAGCGCGCCGCCATAAGCACCGCGACCATCAGGCTCTAACTCATTGATGACCTTAATAGCCTCTACTTTTGGTGCCCCTGATAAGGTGCCAGCGGGAAAGTTGCTGGCTAGAGCGCTAAACATATCTTC
>NZ_JBPYDC010000559.1:0-976 GCF_051847575.1 Psychrobacter sp. 1U2 | reverse complement strand
GGTACGGCGAACAGGGGGCGATAATGCTGCACCGCCACTATTAATCGCCAGCTCTCGATGATGTAGCTCTTCGATATCCATTTGTGCCAGTATGGCGCGTGAACGCTGGTCTTGTGCTGGTAGCTGTTCGATATGATCTTGTAAATGCTCACTAACTTGAGCTTCAGTTTCAGCGACAAAGCCTAAGCTAAACTCGTTTGAGATAGCACCAGCAACGGCACCCAAACCAAAAGACATACCATACCATAATGGCGTAAAAATACTGGGATGGCTGCCCAGCTCTTGCAAACGAGTCTCACACCATACTAAGTGATCTACTTCTTCTTCAGCCGATTGCTGCATGGCTTGTTTTACGCCATCATCTTTTGCACTAAACGCTTGCCCGTGATATAGACCTTGCGCGCATACCTCACCAGTATGGTTGATGCGCATAAGACCTGCCACGTGCCGCGATTCTGTAATACTTAGCTCAGGAATCGTATCATCATTGACCGGTAATGGACGAGTACTGGGGTTGGAGTGTGGAACGACTGCCCGTAGCGCCTTATCAACGCCAAGAAGCAAATTGTCTATCTTAGATAACGAACGCAGTGCCATAATTAGCTCCTGATATAACTTTGTGTCGGTATTGGCTTATGTAAATCGTAAAAATAATCTTTCATCACTATAGCAAACAATCTCAATTATCGGCATCAAAATTCGTGCTATGACATGATTATAATTCAACGAATCCCTTGTATATTATTGATGAAAACTGCCATGCTACATTAGCTTTCACTGCTGGGTAGTTCATCATAAGTCTGCATAACGGCTTGCCCAACATGCTTGTTAAGCTTGATATATAAAAACACGCCGAAGATGATATTGAGTAGGCCTGTGACCAAAAATAACTGTGGCAGTGACAGATTGAGACTGTTTAATACCACGATAGCAAATATAGCCGAGGTAACCATAAATATAGCATTGAAGATATTAT
>NZ_JBPYDC010000558.1:0-976 GCF_051847575.1 Psychrobacter sp. 1U2 | reverse complement strand
ATGAGCGACTATCAAGTTAGCAACCCCGCGACTGGTGAAATCGAAGCCACCTACCCAACAGCGACTGAGCAAGATATTCAGCATGCTATTGAACAAGCAGACAATGCTTATCAAGAGTGGCAAAAAACCTCTCTTAGCGAACGTAGTGCGATAATGAATAAAGTCGCTGACATCTATATTGATCGTCAAGATGAGCTTGCACGTATCGTTGCCAATGAGATGGGTAAACCTGTTGGGCAAGCAAAAGGTGAGATCGGCTTGGTCGCTGAAATTTATCGCTACTATGCAGACAATGCTGAGCAACTATTGGCACCGAATACGATCGATGTTGATCAAGGTTCAGCGTCTGTAGAAAAGTTGCCAGTTGGTACATTATTTGGCATTATGCCGTGGAATTACCCTCATTATCAGGTCGCACGTTTTGTCGCGCCGAACGTCATGGCAGGCAATACCATTATTCTAAAGCATGCGCCCCAGTGCCCGAATACCGCAGAAGTCATCGTTGATATCCTAAAAGACGCAGGCCTGCCTGATGGTGTGTATAACAATGTCTTTGCTACCAATGAGCAAGCGGCGACCATTATTGAAGACAGTAAAGTCCAAGGCGTCTCATTAACAGGCTCTGAGCGCGCAGGACAAGCAGTTGCAAAAATAGCGGGCGGCGCGCTTAAAAAGGTCGTTTTAGAGCTTGGTGGTTCTGATGCCTTTATTGTGGCAGCAGATGCTGATATTGAGCAAGCTGTTGAAGGAGCTATTGAGGGTCGTTTTGGTAACACCGGCCAAGCTTGTAATGCAGCCAAACGCTTAATTGTCGTTGATAGCGTATATGATCAGTTTGTTAAAGGCTTTACCGACGCGGTACGTGGAATGAGCCTAGCGGATCCGCATAATGAAAAAACTTTCATTGGACCGATGTCATCAAAAAGTGCAGCGCAGAATTTGCAAGAGCAGTTAGATGGCGCTATTAAAGCAGGTG
>NZ_JBPYDC010000557.1:0-977 GCF_051847575.1 Psychrobacter sp. 1U2 | reverse complement strand
TGAATTTAAATTGGTTGAATTTAAACGACTCATGGCATGATATCTATAGCTAATTCGATATAAAAACGATACAGCGAGATGAAACGTTGTTTTCGCAGCCTCTGTCGGCGTAGGCACAGCACGTAAGAAAATCAACGTTTTATTGAGCGACTGGATAGCCATGTATCTGAGTTATCTAGATTCGACTATATGTGGACGTCTCTTATTTACGATAAAAAGGGTCCATTAAAATAACAGACCCTTTTTTGACTATGCTAAAACCACTTAACTTTATGGCATCAGTTTAAAAAAGTGCTGACGATAGTGCTTAAGCTCACGAATAGAGTCGCGAATATCGTCTAACGCTAAATGACTACCACCTTTTTCAAAATTCTTTAAGACATCAGGACGCCAGCGAAAGCATAGCTCTTTAATAGATGACACATCAAGATTGCGATAGTGGAAGAACTTTTCTAGCTCTGGCATTTGCCGCGCTAAAAAACGTCGATCTTGACAGATGGAGTTACCGCACATCGGCGACTTACCACTATCGACCCATTTATTCAAAAACTTGATGGTCTCAGCTTCAGCTTCTGCTAATGTTACGCTGCTACGACGTACACGATCAACCAAGCCTGATTGTCCATGTTGTTTGGTATTCCACTCATCCATCCCATTTAATATACGGTCAGATACCTTAATCGCAAATACTGGTCCTTCTGCCAAGACATTTAAGTCTTCGTCAGTGACAACGGTCGCAATCTCAATAATCTCATCAGTTAAGGTATTTAGACCAGTCATTTCTAAATCAATCCATACCAGCCCTTTTTTACCTTGGTTTTTAATTTTGATTTTATTGGGATGGTCATCGGTACTCATATTTTGTCCTATGGTCAATAAATTTTTAAACAATATTTAAGTAAGTTTCGTGTATAAATCATACAGCGATAATAGTATTTGATTAGTAACAGTACGCGTCTGCTGATTTAAGATATTTA
>NZ_JBPYDC010000556.1:0-977 GCF_051847575.1 Psychrobacter sp. 1U2 | reverse complement strand
AAAATAACCGATACAAAATGTATCGGTTTAAAATTTAACAGAGCTGCAAACGAACGTCAATCAATAAATACTTAATTCTGTTAATTTGGCTGTATAGACTGGGCAAAAGTACATTCATAAATATGGATTAATTCACTGTAAACAACCAAAATTCCGTTATATTCAGTGTACTAATTAGGAGAGAAATACAGTTAATGTCTTCATTATCTTGATCATAAATATCAGTCTGATTGATATCGCAAAAGAATTTACTATCTACAAAAATAGCTTAATAATTGAGCCTATTTCTCCATGCTACGATATGTCAGCCTACTAAAAACACGACATCAGACCTTTCTACTTGCTATAACGATAATATTTGTTCCTTTAATACTTGTTATTATAAAAATATCCTGTTAATTTCTTATAACGATATAATATATATCGTTATAACGATGTCTTTATATGCAGATTCCACATGATAAATATATCAACAACTCTACTACCTTTATGATTGTTGATGTACGTAGCTCAGCGTGTCATTTCTTCTTATTACTATTAGTCGTGTTTGTTACGCTTTTAACGAGTGCAGTGTGTCTAGAGCTGGACAGTCATATGAAAGCATTCATGAAAAGGTCCATATAAATATATCGTTAGCTTTCCTTCACTTTTTTACCAACGACTATATTTGCAAAAACAATAGATGACTCAAGATCTGTACTTAGAATTGCAGACTCAATATTCACAAGACTTAGTAAGAAACAAGCTATTCTATCGATCGTGAAGTTCTGCGCTATTTTTATTTTATGATTAATAGGCTCGTTTTAGAACAGTATTAGACACATAGTGATTAACACAAGGATGGTTAAATATGTCACATAGTATTCTTCTACCAAGAATCATGGAGGTAGGTCGCGATGCATGTCAAAAGCTACCAACCATATTAGATAGCTTAGGTATTAAAAACCCTCTCATCATTACGGATGAGATGATGGTTA
>NZ_JBPYDC010000555.1:0-978 GCF_051847575.1 Psychrobacter sp. 1U2 | reverse complement strand
CGTCTTAGTGATACCAATATTGTTTTGACCTTTGTGCTGCTAGGGTTTGCTTTTATTATGGGCCCAACCCAATACATTATGGACAGCTTGGTTGAAAACGTCGGTAACTATGTACAAAATATCGTTCAATTAGGCTTTTGGAGTGAAGCTTATAGTAAGGGCGATTGGCAGTCATCATGGACTATTTTCTATTGGGCTTGGTGGATTAGCTGGTCACCATTTGTTGGCGTGTTTATCGCTCGTATTAGCCGTGGTCGTACCATTCGTGAATTCTTATTAGGCGTATTATTTATTCCTATGGTTATCCTGTTTTTCTGGTTCACAACCTTTGGCGGTGTGGCTGTAAATATGGAGCTGATTGGCAATCCTGGGTTCATTGAAGTGGTACAAAATGACTATGGAAATGCAATTTTCAAATTAATGGAATTTTATCCATTTACGCAAGCCACAACGATGTTGATCATCATCATGATTGTTTTATGGTTTGTGACCTCTTCAGATTCAGCAAGTTTTGTGATCGATATGCTAACCGCAGGTGGTGAGACCAATCCGCCCAAGATCCAACGTCTGTTTTGGGCGATAACTCAAGGTTTTGTTGCTGCTATTCTACTGGCAGCGGGCGGTTTAGGCGCCCTACAAGCGGCTGCTATCGTGGCAGGATTCCCGTTTGCCGTTGTCGTTTTTGTCATGCTGTACGCTATGATACGAGGATTCAATCGTGATGAGCTTATATTGTACCGTGCAGAGCAGCGCTTTATCACTGAAGAGTCGGTCGAGCACAATACGGCTAACGAGTTCGTTGATGAAGAACTATTAGAAGGACCACCTGAGATTGCTAAGGGTGATTAAAGTATAGTATAAAATTGCACGTCGCTACACAAAACCTCAATCTATTCGTAGATTGGGGTTTTATTAGTTAATAAAGTAGTGAATAGAGTCAGGCTACTTTCAAACTTTTCTTGATGAAAACTCAACCGT
>NZ_JBPYDC010000554.1:0-979 GCF_051847575.1 Psychrobacter sp. 1U2 | reverse complement strand
AAGTGGTCAATGCCATTGCTACCAATGATGGCTTTGAAGCGCTAGTCGTTGCACGTCCAGCCCATCTTGATGATAGCGACCTCACCCTATTGGAGTTGCCAACAGCACTTCAAGCTGATGTCGCACGTCCAAAGTAGCGTGGTCCAAACCGCAGTAAACTGCCCAACAAGCAGCTAAAACAGTCACTAAGAGATTTTACTCATGACCCATATTGCGGTACTCGGAGCAGGCGTGGTGGGCGTGACCACCGCATGGTATCTTCGCCAAGCTGGCTATGATGTGACTGTCATCGAGCGTGAATCTGCAGCGGGAATGCAGACGTCGTTTGCCAATGGCGGGCAGATATCGGTTTCGCATGCGACCCCTTGGGCCAATCCTACTACTCCAATGAAAGCGCTTAAGTGGCTATTTAAAGAAGACGCGCCACTATTGTATCGTCTGCGAGCTGACAAAGCGCAGCTTAGGTGGGCGATGCAGTTTTTGCAAGAGTGCCGTGCAGATAGAGCCGATGCCAATCTGATACAGATGGTGCGTTTGGGACTATATTCACGAGAATCTTTGCAGCAGCTACGTGCTGATATTGGTATCGATTACGAGCAGCAAAAGCGCGGTATCATGCATTTTTATACCGATCAAGCTGAGTTTGACGCTGCTATTGCGCCAACAGAGCGTATGCAAGCGCTAGGCTGTGAGCGTCATATCATTGACATTAATAATGCGGCCAGTCTGGAGCCCGCGCTCTATCCTATTGCCCATAAGCTCAAAGGCGCTACTTATACCAGCCGCGATGAATCGGGTAATGCCCATCTATTTACCCAGCGCTTAGCTGAGCGCTGCGCTAATGCTGGCGTACAGTTTTTATATGACACCGAGGTATTGGCATTAAACGCTGACGCCCACTCTAGTCGCCCGCATATCCATAGCATCAATATTCGTCCCAAAGGCGAAAATGTACAAACTTTTAGTGCAGACAGCCATG
>NZ_JBPYDC010000553.1:0-980 GCF_051847575.1 Psychrobacter sp. 1U2 | reverse complement strand
CTTTTCACGAATACCATCATAGTCGATACCTTGACCATCATCTTGTAGGGTCACAATAAAATCTTGACCACTACTTTGCATCTCAAGACCAATTGTACCAACAGCAGACTTGCCAGCTGATTGACGCACATCAGGCGTTTCAATACCGTGTACCACAGCATTACGTAGCAGCTGGATACTGATTTCTTTTACGGTCTTTTTAAGATGCTCTGGTATCTTGATTTGTCCCAAAGTAGCACTATCAAGTTGTACTTGTTTGCCTTGTCTTGCTGCGATATCTCGTGCAAAATCATGATAATAATCGAGCAAATGACTGTCAGCTTCTTCATCCAAGTCAATCTCATTGCCTGCAATTTCTAAACCATCTATTGACAGATCTGTTGCTTGATTTTGGACTACTGCTTCATGTACATCTGATGCTGCACTAGCTGGCGCTGTACGGTTGATACGCTCACCCAATGTCTCGATAGTGTTAGACAAACTGAGCAAATCATCCAAATGCACTGCTAAAGGCAGGAAGTCATTACCAGACAGCTTGCCTTGATTTTGTAGCACGTTAAGCTGATCTTCTGCTTCTGATGCAATCTTAGTAAAGCTGTGTAACTTTAATGCTGAGGCCTCACCTTTTAAGCTATGCATTTCACGATAGATAGCGTTTAATTTAACCTCAAGCTCATATTGCGTACTGCCAGGATTTTTTAAGATATTGTTGATTTTTTCAATATGAGTTTTGGTGTTAGTGATGAACTCATTAATGATTTTTGGATTTACATTTAAGATGGTTGTTAACATCTCAATCTGCATGTCATTTTGTGAACGTTCTTTCTCTAAACGTTGTTCTAGATGAACAGCGTCTGATACATCGTTAACGTTGACCAAAATACGAGCAATGTCTTTATTTTCATAAACCCGTGAAAATCTAAAATCTAAGAAACGGCTGTCCGAACCCTGTTCGCTAGTAGTGTTATGTAGCAATACTT
>NZ_JBPYDC010000552.1:0-980 GCF_051847575.1 Psychrobacter sp. 1U2 | reverse complement strand
ATCGATTGACAGCGAGATTGAGCCTGCTCTACAAGTATTAGATGAAAAAGGCTACTTGTACGAAAAAGACGGCAACATTTGGTTTAAATCGACTGATTTTGGTGACGAAAAAGATCGTGTGGTACGCCGTGCCAATGGTCAGACGACTTATTTTGCCTCTGATATCGCTTACCATAAGAACAAATTTGAGCGTGGTTTCGATAAGGTCATCAATGTTTGGGGTGCAGATCACCATGGATATGTACCGCGAGTAAAAGCAGCATTATTGGCGCTTGGTATCGACGCTGAACGTCTTGATGTAGTCCTCGTACAATTTGTGGCTCTATGGCGTGGCAGTGAAAAAGTGCAAATGTCATCACGTTCGGGTAAATTTGTCACTCTACGTGAGCTACGTCATGAAGTAGGTAATGACGCGGCACGTTTTTATTACGTGGCACGTAAGCCTGAAGTACACGTTGATTTTGATTTGGAGCTTGCCAAATCGCAAAGTAAGGACAATCAAGTTTATTATATTCAGTATGCACATGCACGTGTTTGCCGAGTATTGGAGAAGCTACAAAATAATGGGCTTGTGGTAAACGATACAATTGGTTTGGAGCATCAAAATCTGCTCACCGCTCCCAATGAAGATGAGCTTATTAAATTGCTGGCAGGATATCCTGCGACATTGTTACGATCTGCGACAGGTTACGAGCCTCATGTATTAACCAACTACCTAAAAGAGTTAGCAGCGTTGTTTCATGGCTGGTATGACAGCAATCGTATTTTGCCTGTGAGCTTAACGTCAGGTGAAACACCAACCCAAAGCGAGATTGATTTGATGCAAGCACGTTTGCGCCTATCTAAAGCGGTACGTCAAGTGTTGGCTAATGGGCTTAGTTTATTAGGATTGTCTGCACCGTCTAGGTGTCATGAATTTAGAGTATGCGCTAGTAGGTGATATGAGTTGGCAAACCCAAGCTGATTGGCAAGCGCCTGAC
>NZ_JBPYDC010000551.1:0-980 GCF_051847575.1 Psychrobacter sp. 1U2 | reverse complement strand
CCCAAACTATCTCCTATTAAGATAGTATCAATCTGCACCTTATCCATCATGCGTGCAAACATTGAGTCATAACACGTCAGACACGTGAACTTGGTACCGTCTTTTTTAAACTTATTTAACGTAGATAACGTCGTCATATGACCCTCGATTAATCTGCAATGCTTTTAACTTATTAGTAATTGTTATTCTGCTTGTGATCAAAAAACTTAGCAATTTCTTAATATATAGTCATCCTAAACAAAAAAAGCACAAAAATTGTGATGCGCTATTGGGATAATTTTTCCTTACTTGCTGTGCCTACGCAGACAGAGGCTGCGCAAAATTTATCCCAATAGCGCTATATTTACTTTATAGTTGATTCAATTCAATAATAAATTAACTATAGTAGCTTTAAATCTGTCCAATCTTTACTTTGTGGATAAACATCTATCGACTTGCCGGCAACTACTAGCTCTGGAGCTAGCTCTCGTAGCGGTATTAAGACAAAATTACGTTCAAGCAGTCCAGCATGCGGTATGGTTAATTGCGGCTCTGCAATTTGCGCTTCACCATATAATAAAATATCGACATCAAGGCTACGTTCACCCCAACGTCGTATGCGTGCACGCTTAGCTTGCTCTTCTAGCTGCTGGCAAAATGCAAGCAACGCAAAAGGGGTCAACATCGTCTCAAAACCCGCCACTGCATTGACAAAGTCGGGCTGATCTTGTGGTCCCATCGGCGCTGAGGCGTAGAATGAAGAAACACGAACGTCACGTACTTGCTCATGCTCTCGCATCACTGCAAGTGCTTGATGTAAATGCTCTATAGGTGAACCTAATTCATTAGCCAGATTGCCACCCAAGCCTACATAGGAAGTTACCCAATGGGCGTTGCCCGTATCGTTATTCATATTAGACATTATCGGTACTAGGCTGACGGCGGCGACGCTTCGATGGGACAGGCCCTTTATTATCAATCACTTTACCAGAATTAACCTT
>NZ_JBPYDC010000550.1:0-980 GCF_051847575.1 Psychrobacter sp. 1U2 | reverse complement strand
TAAGGAGGAGATAGCAGCAGCGACGATACCGCGCGGACCAATCCAGCTAATCATCAGCTTTTCATTGGTCTTTAAGTTGGAGCCAATAGAAGACGCCCAAACAGAGAGCGGACGCGCGATGAACATCACGATGGCCAGCAATATAATCCCTGCAAAACCTACACTCATAAGACTTGCCAGCTCTACACGAGCCGCAAGAATAATGAATAATACGGAGATCAATAAAACAGTCAACGACTCGTTAAATTCCAAAATCGTATCGCGCGGGAAGTTTGGCCAGTTCGCCAGTGCCACGCCAAGTACAGTCACGGTTAAAAGACCAGACTCGTGCTCTAAATGGTTCGATATCGAAAATAGTACTAAGACAAAGGCGAGGGTAAAGACATTGCGTAAAAACTCAGGCACCATATGACGACGCATTAAGAACGCCAATACCCACGCGCCCGCCATACCAAGCGCTGTCGCTAAAACCACAATCTTAGCAAATAGCAAAAGACTGCTGGCCTCACCGCCTGAGATGATGTACTCATACACCAATACCACGGCAATCGCACCGATAGGATCGATGATGATACCTTCCCACTTGAGGATATTAGAGATGGTTTTATTTGGACGTACACTACGTAGTAACGGCATAATCACCGTTGGCCCAGTCACACAAACCAGCGCACCAAATAATAACGCAATCAAAGGGTCGACATCGAACAATAAATAGGTCGATAGCGCCACTACCGCGATGGTAATGACCACCCCGATTGACACCAGCATCTGCACCACGGTTCCATGCTGCTTGATTTCATCAAACTCAAGTGTCAACGAGCCTTCAAACAAAATAATGGCCACACCTAAAGAGATAATAGGGAACATAAGCTCGCCTAAAACCAAATCAGGGTCAAAGTAACCCAATACTGGACCGACAATAATGCCGATCAGCAACAAAAACAAAATGGACGGTTGCTTTAAGTACCAAGCCAACCATT
>NZ_JBPYDC010000549.1:0-981 GCF_051847575.1 Psychrobacter sp. 1U2 | reverse complement strand
CGGCAAAGCGGATCGGAAAGTCTTCTATTGCGCGACCACCAACTTTAGCATTGATAAAGTTTTTGAGCTTGATGCCTTCAATAAAGCCTTGATTGGATAACACAAAGTCTGTTAACTCGCTATCAGGTGTGTTCAATGCTAATTGTTCAAGCTGCTGCGGTGTGTAGCCACTGGCATATAGGCTCCCAACCAAGCTACCAACGCTGGTTCCTACCACGAGTGTCGGCGTGATACCGCTTTCTTCTAACGCCTTAATGACACCAACGTGGGCAAAACCTTTGGCTCCGCCGCCGCCTAACACTAAAGCGACGGTTGGTGCTTTTACGACTGGGTGAGATTGTGTGATCGAAGTGGATGGTCCAATGCTGTTACAAGCACTGACGACGACGCCTAGAGTCGTCAGTAGGCTTGTGCGTACGACTCTTTTATAGAAGGTTTGAGAATCTCGATTGTTGATAGGCTGAACGGACATAGAAAGGCCTTAAAAGCATTTTGAAAGCAAAAAGTATTGGTCAGATGAATGGTTGATTAAGGGTTGAGTCTATAGACGCACGATTACCAAATAGCTTAGTCTCATCAATAGTATTGTCAGCTATAATGATTAAAGTACACTTTATAGCGTATTGATTGTCGTCATAGTTAGGTATACTTTCATCATCAGTGTCATACAATAATCAAGTATAAAACATTTAAGTATGTAGAATTTAAAATAATATCTTTAAGGTTTTTGATGCCAATATCTAGCCATTCCATAGCCGACTTATCAAACAGTGTGTTGCCCAAACAGTCGGCTTCAGCATTAGATATGCCAGTGACGGCGCTGGCGGGTGTTGGACCAAAAGTCGCAGAGCAATTAACGCAACTGGGTATTACACGGATTTTTGATTTATTGCTCCATTTGCCGCGAGATTATGAAGACCGTAGCCGACTCGTATCTATCGCAGATGTAGGACATGGGCAAGCGGCATTAATCACGGGGCG
>NZ_JBPYDC010000548.1:0-983 GCF_051847575.1 Psychrobacter sp. 1U2 | reverse complement strand
GTAATAGCCACCATGGGCACACCAAAGAACAATTTAACCAGTTCAGTCAAACGCGAAAATGCAGGCTCATTACAAGTGTTAAGCACGTCGTATTCATGTAGCTTAGCGATACGTAAATGCTCATCTAACGCCAGCGGATAAGTATGAATAGACAAAACCGTCTCCAAGTTAATAAGAAGTAATGGGTCAGACCCCAGCTTGTTTGCTCAGCATTTGTAATGCCTCACTAACCATAATCATTGCCACTACAGAGGTTACCGCAACTGCAGAGCCATAGCCGCCACATTGTAACCCGCCTGTCTGACAGCTTTTGTCTACGCGCGGCGGCTCAGTTGAGTATACGCACCTAATACCGAATTTATCTTTTAGAGCGCTATTGATGCCTTTTTCATGGCGCAGCTTGTTACGTAACCGCGCTAACAATGGATCTTGATAACTGTCCTTTAGATCGCTGACTGTAATCTGAGAAGGGTCTATCTTGCCCCCTGCCCCACCTGCACAAACGAGCTTTAGCTTATTAAAACGGCAATGTAATGCAATAGCCAGTTTGGCACTCATATCATCTACGCAGTCCAATATCACAATCGGCCTTTGCTCAGCTGCGGCAGCTTTTGCCTCACTCCGATTGGGTAATAATGTAGAGACATTCTCAACTGTTAAAAAGTCATCTACCAAGTGCAAAGTGAGCTTTGGGTTAATCTCTTGCAAACGTGCGCCCAGTGCTGCTATCTTACTTTGCCCAAAGGTACTATCAAGCGCAGGTAGCTGCCGATTGACATTGGAAGCCACCAATACATCTAAATCAACTAACGTAATATTGCCTACTGCGGTACGCGCTAATGCTTCAGCAGCCCAAGAGCCTACGCCGCCCACTCCAATCACATAAACATGTGCTGCAGCAAAGACATCGAATGCTGCCATACCATACAATGTCTGCGTCCCCTGAAAGCGTCGCTCATATTGTAAATCTGTATTGACAACCT
>NZ_JBPYDC010000547.1:0-983 GCF_051847575.1 Psychrobacter sp. 1U2 | reverse complement strand
TTGAGATGTTGCGCGATATTTATGAGCGACCTGTCATATTGACGTTACCCGACAGTGCTTATGAAGCGATAGATGCCTCACACGAAGATGTACGTACCATCATTGCGCGTGATAAGAGCGCTTATGGCATCAATACCGGTTTTGGCCTGTTAGCAAAAACCCGTATCAGTGATGATCAGCTTGAGCTACTCCAGCGTAACCTTATCGTTTCTCACTCAGTAGGTACTGGTGAGGCGCTACCAGACAATGTGGTCAGGCTGATTATGGTGATGAAAGTTGCCAGCCTCGCGCAAGGCGTCTCTGGCGTCCGCCGCGCTGTGGTCGATAGCCTACTTGGCTTAATCAACAATCAAATTACCCCAAACATTCCTGCCAAAGGTTCTGTTGGTGCTTCTGGTGACTTAGCACCTTTATCGCATATGACGCTGGCGATGATGGGCGAAGGCGACGTCTATGTTGGCGGCAAAAAAGTACCTGCTGCTGATGCGTTAGCGCAGCATGGTCTTGAACCCATTACCCTAGCAGCCAAAGAAGGTCTTGCTCTTATTAATGGCACCCAAGTATCCACCGCACTGGCATTGCGCGGTTATTTCTTAGCAAGAGATTTATTAGAGACCGCCACCATCGTCGGCTCTATGTCTATCGATGCCGCCAAAGGCTCGGATGCGCCATTTGATGCCCGTATTCATGAAGTGCGTGGCCATCACGGTCAGATACAAATTGCACAAGCCCATCGTCAATTAATTAAAGGCAGTGCTATTCGCGCCTCCCACGATGGCGAGCAAGACGATAGAGTACAAGACCCGTATTGCTTACGTTGTCAGCCGCAAGTCATGGGCGCTTGCCTTGATATCATCAACCAAGCAGGCAAGACTTTATTAATTGAATCTAATGCGGTGACCGATAACCCGCTGATCTTCAATAACGAAGATGGACCAGTAGCTATCTCAGGCGGTAACTTCCATGCCGAGCCGGTGGCCTTT
>NZ_JBPYDC010000546.1:0-983 GCF_051847575.1 Psychrobacter sp. 1U2 | reverse complement strand
CCACAAATTGATGCGCCACTCATTGCTGATATGTCTTCTTGCATTTTGTCACAGCCAATCGATGTAGCTAAGTTTGGGATGATTTATGCGGGTGCACAAAAAAACATCGGTCCAGCAGGACTGATCATTGTGATTATTCGTGACGATTTATTGGGGCAGGCAAGTGAGTGGTGCCCACTGCTCATGAACTATGAGCATCAAGCTGAAAAAGAATCCATGTCAAACACACCAGCGACGTACTCTTGGTACTTGGCAGGATTGGTGTTTGATTGGTTAGAAGAGCAGGGCGGCGTTGCTGCTATCGGTAAAATCAATCAGCAAAAAGCAGATTTACTCTATAAAACCATTGATGACAGCAGTTTTTATAACAATCCAGTTGCGCCTGAATATCGCTCTATCATGAATGTGCCGTTTACGTTAGCAGACGATAGCCTTGATAAAGTGTTCTTAGAAGAATCAGAAGCCGCAGGCTTAATGAACTTAAAAGGTCACCGTGATGTGGGCGGTATGCGTGCCAGCATCTATAATGCAGTGTCGCTAGATTGGGTGCAGCAATTGGTTGACTTTATGATTGCATTTGAAAAAAAGCACGCTTAACCAAGCTAACAAACTATAGGTCTTAAGTTTTTGATACTAGGTTAATACTAAAAGAAGAGCGCAACTGATAACGGTTGCGTTTTTTTGTTATATACCCCACTCTAAACACTTTAAATATGTTGGCATAGGCTGGGTTGAAAACCCAGCCTATGAAAGTTCATGCTAAGTTGAGAGTCAGATGTTATCTATAGGCTTTATGGATTTAATAATAAGCCAGTTGTCATACTTAACACTGCAAACCATTAGGTTAAAAAACTGAAGTTTGTTATGATAAAATTTTGTGGCATGCTTGTTTTGTAGTCAGGGCTTAAATTTTTGTTAGTCAAATTGATTGAGTTTAGAGGGTAGTTACAAAGTCATGATGATAAAAAATGCCATGCTAAAAG
>NZ_JBPYDC010000545.1:0-984 GCF_051847575.1 Psychrobacter sp. 1U2 | reverse complement strand
TTGGGCTTCTGCTCAGTCCGATGATAGCAGCGGTAGCGATGAGCTTATCGTCAGTCTCGGTGATTGGTAACGTAACGCGCTCAGGTTGAGGGGTTTGGATTTATCGAAATAGCACTGGGTATCAAGATCGAACATAATATGGTTTAAAAATACCTAAGATAATCTAATAAGAAACACCGTTTGAAAGGGCTAACACTGCATGCAGTGGTGGCTCTTTTTTATAGACTATAACGATAATTGAACTGTCAAATTTATAATCTTTTAATTTATAAACTCTTCTTGTATCTGAGATTTTAAACTTAAATCAGCATATATCTGTTTGAATCTGCGGTTCTCTTTAAGCTCTTTTAGACGCTTCACATCAGATGCTTCTATACCACCATATTTAGACTTCCATTTGTAGAAGGTTAAACTAGTGATATCGTATTTACGGCATAGATCTTTGGCAGAAAACCCCACATCAGCTTCTTTTAAAATGGATACAATTTGCGTTTCAGTGATACGTTTGCTCATGTTAAAACGTTTTATGGATGTTTTATAAAAAACTCTATGGCTAAGGTGTATTAGTTTAGGAGATAGTTATACGAGCATAGAATTTTTATAACCTTTCATCAGCAACTTTTATGCTGATCTCTCGTATATGTTTCTTAGGTTTGTAATTTGGCCTTAAACCTTCTTAATAAAATGATGTCTATTGCACATAACTGACATTAACTGCTCTAGTAGAGCTATGCATTCACATACAAATAAGATACCATCGACAATATCTTCTTAGTCGACTGGTGTACAGCCTACAATATTGTATTTACAGCGATATTTATAACAACTTTATATTAACCTTTTGGACAGTGTTCTTATGAAATTTAGAAAAGATATTAATGGCCTTAGGGCAATCGCAGTTATCGCTGTTCTGCTATTCCATTTCAACCCTTCTTGGATGCCAGGGGGATTTGCTGGCGTTGATGTCTTTTTTGTAATTTCAGG
>NZ_JBPYDC010000544.1:0-986 GCF_051847575.1 Psychrobacter sp. 1U2 | reverse complement strand
GCGCTTTACTATCTTGGATACAGGCGATAGCGAGGATGCCATCGATTTAATTCATAAAGAAAAAAAGTATCCTGCGCAGATCAAAAGCCAAGCCTTTCCGCGTAAAAAGACGCTGCAAAACATCATCTCCACTTCTAGAAATAGACGCATTCATATTCGCGACTTAATCGAAAGTAATTATCCTGATATCGCTGTACACATTCCCATTATCGAGCAGTCGGCAATTGATTTTCATGAGTATAAGCGTGCCAATCATCTTTATGATTTTGACGATATTATTAGCCAAGTCGTACGTCATTTAAAGACTAACGATACCTTTCGCCAAATGCTACAAAGTCAATATCGTTACATCATGGTTGATGAATATCAAGATACCAATATCCCACAAAAACAGCTGATAGATTTGATTTGTGAGCCTGAATCGGTATCACTGATGGTGGTCGGTGATGACAATCAAAGTATTTATGCGTTTCGCGGCGCAAACTATGAAAATATTCTACTGTTCGGTGAGACCTATCCAGATGCTAAGCTCATTAAGCTGGAACAAAACTATCGCAGTACGCCTGCTGTTTTAAATTATATCAATGCCTTGTCTGCGCAAATCACCTTGGGCTATCAAAAGCAGCTGTACTCTAGTGTATCGATAGAGGGATGCAAACCAGTCTTTAGCCGCCTGAGTGATGAAACCCGCGAGGCCAAGTATATCGCTGATAAAATCATAGAGCTAAAACCAGATCACGATTACAACGATTTTGCGGTACTGTGCCGCACGTCCTTTCAGTCCAACTATGTACAGTTAGAATTTATGGAACGCGGCATTCCATTTATCGTGGTAGGTGGTATTAAGTTCATTGAGAGACGGCACATCAAAGATGTGTTGGCCTTTGTCAAAATACTCTATAACCCAAATGACACCATTGCGTGGCATCGCATTTTGACCTTGTTTCAAGGAGTAGGGGCAGTCACCGCGACCAGGTTAACCCAAG
>NZ_JBPYDC010000543.1:0-987 GCF_051847575.1 Psychrobacter sp. 1U2 | reverse complement strand
CCCCAAATAAAGCTATTAGCTACCCAATAATTACCTTGCTCCTCAACCATGTTAATCATTTTTATGATCATGACTATGAAAGCAATATTTCTGACTAGCGATTCTAATCCTGAAAATACACCTGTCGTCCACCACTCTTTCATCCATGTAAATGACATCTGATTGACTGATAAAAGCTTCAATCCATATTGTCGCATAGAGATATAGGTGGCTAATAAAATAGCTACATTGACAATAATATTTGTCAAAGCAATACCGATAACACCCATATTTAGACTATACTTAAGAGGCCCAAAAAATAAGCTGTCTAGTAATATGGACAGCGCCATCTGCACCGCTAGCAAGCCATAAATGTACTTATCTTTGTTTAAGCTGATAATAACGACTGTCATATATTTGACTAGCGTTGCAAACATGATAGCTATAGTTTCTAATCGAATATACCGAGTCGTTTCTTCAACAATCTGTCTAGACTGCTCCATAAAAATCACAATATTTTGTGAATAGATGAATAAAATTGCAGATAAAAAAGACATAAAGCAAAAAATAACGATAAACCCTGTTTGAACTTTATTTTCAAACTCGTTTTTATCAGATAGAGATTTACCGAAAAGGTAAAATAAGGGTAATATCAATGCTTCCTGAGCTATCTCGTAAATTAAACTTAGCCACAATATTTGACTGGCAATATTAATTCCTGCGTCACTAGGTAACTCGCCGAGAAAATTTACTCTAACGGTTTGATAGAGTGATGGTATTACCATCATTGAGATAAGAGCAATTAACAGTCTAATATTGATGTTTTTGAACATGATTCTTTATCAGAATTAAGACATTTGAAGTAGAGTACGTTATGAAGACCTTTAATAACAATAGTTTTTAAAAAAGGTGCATGGAAAGCACCTTACAAGTGATAAAACCAATCCTAACCCTGCCTTAACCCCAAAATCGGAATGACCAGATCTTCTTCATCGGTCAAATGCTGCG
>NZ_JBPYDC010000542.1:0-990 GCF_051847575.1 Psychrobacter sp. 1U2 | reverse complement strand
CGACTGGTCGCTCTCCGCATCGGTTGCAGGGTTCTTAGCGGTTCTTATTTCTTATGCGGGGCCTTTAATTATTTTTTTTCAGGCCGCACAAGCCGCACAAGTTTCAGATGCCATGATGGCGTCTTGGATTTGGGGTATCTCCATCGGTGCTGCCATTCCTGGTATATATTTATCCATTAAATATAAAACACCGGTTATTACAGCATGGTCCGCCCCTGGTACCGCTTTACTGGTTACCCTATTTCCACAGATGAGTATTAATGAAGCTGTTGCCGGTTATATCATCTCAGCGATTGTCATATTTATCGTGGGGGCAACAGGTTACTTCGACAAAATATTAAAATGGATTCCTAACGGTATCGCCGCTGGCATGATGGCAGGGATTCTATTTCAATTCGGCTTAGAATTATTTAAAGCCACTGATAGCATGCCATTTATCGTCTTTAGCATGCTCGGTTGCTATTTATTAGCCAAACGCTTTTCGCCGCGCTATACGATGATTTGGGTACTACTGTGCGGTGTTATCTTAAGCGTCTTACTTGGCAAAATGAACCCTGTCCATTTCGATTTAGCCATCACTATACCTACTTTTATTGCCCCTGAATGGTCGTGGAACTCAACGTTTAACCTCGCTATACCACTCATCCTTGTGAGCTTAACTGGCCAGTTTTTACCCGGTATGGCTATTTTAAATCTTAGCGGTTACGACACGCCAGCCAAGCCTATTGTGAGTGTTACAAGCCTCGCCTCGTTAGCAGTTGCATGTGTTGGTGGTATCACTATCGTACTTGCCGCTATCACAGCCGCGCTTTGTACTGGCAAAGATGCGCATGAACTTAAGGAAAAGCGCTATATCGCAGGTGTCGCTAATGGCATCTTCTATTTATTTGGCGGTTTATTTGCTGGCAGTATCGTGATGGTATTTAGCTTGCTTCCAAAAGAGCTTGTCGCGGCACTGGCCGGCCTTGCATTAATCGGTGCCATTTCTGC
>NZ_JBPYDC010000541.1:0-993 GCF_051847575.1 Psychrobacter sp. 1U2 | reverse complement strand
AAATGATTTTTGTTGGGGGTGGTGCTGGTATGGCACCAATGCGCTCGCATATCTTCGATCAGCTTAAACGTCTGAACTCTAATCGTAAGATTAGCTTTTGGTACGGTGCACGTTCTATTCGTGAGATGTTCTACGTTGAAGACTATGATCAGTTAGAAGAAGAGTTCGAGAACTTTGAATGGCATGTTGCCTTATCGGATCCTCTTCCTGAAGACAACTGGGACGGCTATACAGGCTTTATCCATAATGTCTTACTAGAAGAATATCTAAAAGACCATCCTAATCCAGAAGACTGTGAGTATTATATGTGCGGGCCACCGATGATGAACGCGGCGGTTATCGACATGCTACACAGCCTAGGTGTGGAAGACGAAAACATCATGCTTGATGATTTCGGTGGTTAAATTGGCCCAAGACCATGATCAATTGAGCAAATAGTTTTTTATTTTGACTCATATTTATTTCGATGATCAATATGAAAGACATAAAAAAGAGCGTCAACAGTGGCGCTCTTTTTTTTCATCCATTTTTGCTGTTGGATAAATTTACAATGTTTAATAAAAACAAACCTCAAACATATCTGTTCTCTACCCGGTCTCAAAATGATCAAAAGACGGTAGGTAACCCTATATTATTTGCGTTATCAGCATTGAGTATAGTTGGTC
This sequence comes from Psychrobacter sp. 1U2, assembly GCF_051847575.1. Lineage (NCBI taxonomy): Bacteria > Pseudomonadati > Pseudomonadota > Gammaproteobacteria > Moraxellales > Moraxellaceae > Psychrobacter > Psychrobacter sp. 1U2. The sequence goes on along the minus strand of NZ_JBPYDC010000541.1, from coordinate 328 downwards.
TAACCGCCTGTCAACAGTCGCCTGATTATAACTATTTAATCGGTGAAACAATGGGTACCAGCTACCATATCAGCTATCAATTACCAGAAAAGGTAATCGAGGCAGATATTCAGGCTGCCATTGATCAGCGTCTACAGCAGATTAATGACAGTATGTCGACCTATCAAGTTGATTCTACTATATCCAAGTTTAATCAATTAGGCAAAGATACACCCATTTCTATTGATACTGACTTTAGTCACGTACTTGATATCTCAAGACAAGTCTATGCACAGTCTGGCGGAGCATTTGATCCGACTGTTATACCGCTCATTAATACTTGGGGGTT
>NZ_JBPYDC010000540.1:0-994 GCF_051847575.1 Psychrobacter sp. 1U2 | reverse complement strand
CCGCAGACTGTGATTATACGCGCTAAAGTTCAATAATCATCTATCCTACTATGGCGTATGCTGTTTTGACACATCACTTTATAAAAGGTCTTGAATGTTCAAGACCTTTTCTTGTTTCTTTATACGACACTATCTGTCGTGTTATACCCCTAATTCTTCTATAAATCCAATGACTTAGCGTTAATTTTGATAAAATAGTACTCTACTAATGAATGGGCACTATAACTTATGGCAACCATCAATTACGATCGATTACAAGGCAAACTTAACATCTTAGCGGACGCTGCTAAGTATGATGTTTCTTGCTCATCCTCAGCTGGCACGCGTAAAAATCAAGGTGGCGGACTCGGTGACGCTTCTGCGACAGGAATCTGTCACAGCTATACCGAAGACGGTCGCTGCGTCAGTTTGCTTAAAATTTTGCTGACCAATCATTGTATCTATGACTGCGCGTACTGCACCTCACGCAAAAGCAATGACACACCGCGCGCCGCTTTTAGTGTTGAGGAAGTGGTTGATCTGACCATGCAGTTTTATCGCCGTAACTATATTGAAGGGCTGTTTCTCAGCTCTGGTATCTTTAAAAGTGGCGACTATACGATGGAACGACTGGTCGAGGTCGCTAAAATCCTGCGTACTCGTGAGCGCTTTAACGGTTATATTCATCTAAAAACCATTCCTGGCGCGTCAAAAGAGCTGCTACTAGAAGCAGGGCTTTATGCTGATCGTCTCAGCGTCAATATTGAAATTCCAACCAAATCAGGGCTGGCTTTGCTTGCGCCAGAAAAGTCGCACGACGAGCTAAAAGCACCGATGGAAACGGTAAAAGAAGAGATCATTACCATCCGTGAAAGCCGTAAAACGCACAAAAAAGCACCAAAGTTCACTCCAGCGGGTCAAACCAGTCAAATGATTGTTGGCGCGAGCAATGAGACCGACTTACAAGTGATTCAGTTATCGAGTCATTTTTATAAGCAGTATGATTTAAAGCGGG
>NZ_JBPYDC010000539.1:0-994 GCF_051847575.1 Psychrobacter sp. 1U2 | reverse complement strand
AGTGTTGGACGCTCAGCATATTCTTTGGCGGCTTTATAGTCTTCTGGTTGATTGGGCATAGCCAAACGGTATGTTTGGTTGTCAGCCAACCCTGCTGTTACGCTGATGTTGCCTGAACGCAAATAATCATGCTCATCATGAGATAATTTATATAAACGGTCGTATTTAGCAGTAATAGCATGTTGACCCGGCTGCAAAGTAAACGTCTTCGTTAAAGGCTGAAATGCACTTTGTTTGACTTCCTGTCCGTTGATAGCCGTTACTTTGATATGATCATCAACGTTTAAAGTAACCTCTGCATGTGAGAGCATAGATACCGCACCTACGCTTACGAATAGCATACTGGTGGTCATTTTTTTGAGCAAAGAAGCAGAGATTTTCATAAGACATCCTATCCACGATAAAAAATTTAGTGAGAAAATTAACAGTTACAGCATCAAGCTATCTATCTTTAATGAGCTTACCTTAGTGAGCTTTGATATCTAAAAATCTAAGGGTATTGTATGATTATCATTATTTGCCGCTTCACTATCGTCATGGACTTCTTGAGCAATGTCTGCAAGCTCAGCGGCAAGCGTTTGCTCATCAATAGTACGCAAAGCATCGCTTATGACTGCTTTTGATATATTGCTACGTCCAAGATTAGAGAACATCGGCTGAATATAATTGAGTACTTCCATCATTGCACCGATACGATGAGGACCATCGGTAAGCAGATGATCAATAATACGCCCATCGAACTGCCAACCTCGCCTGCGTAATATAGATTGTAATAATGCTTGACGATCAGCTAGCTCATGACCATTAGGTACTTTAAAAGTAGGCGCTTGTGCTAAACGTGTCAGTAAGTCAGTCAGCTGAAACGGCAGCTCACTGGCTGGTCGATTGGCAGCAAATAGCAACTGCCGCTGCCCTTCTCGGCTACGGTTTATTAAATGAAATAAGGCTTCTTGCCATTGACTACTATGTTCTAATACTTCCAAATCATCAATAG
>NZ_JBPYDC010000538.1:0-995 GCF_051847575.1 Psychrobacter sp. 1U2 | reverse complement strand
CAAGCACCCAATGTCGTTAGTTTAAAACTCTTAAATGTCTTTTTCATAAATTCATCCTTCTAATTATGATTTAGCTGCTCTTATGGTACGGATATATAAAAAAGACTCTAAGGTGAAAAGGTTGCAAAATGTAGCATCTATGTATTACAAAACATTGTCTAATACTCGGTTTTTTACTATATTTATCATAACCTTAGGTGATGTTATTTTAATAGACATACGTTATAATGTTTCTCCGTTTTTTATAATGTTAATTCTTCTTTCTATTTAGGTCATTTAAGCTTCTATGCTACATACGTCCCAGCCAACAGACTCATTGTACGACAACATTTATCACTCTATAGGTGACTTTGATTTCAATATTGCTACCGATGAAAATATGATATCGGCTTTGGCTTTTGCAAGCTTACCGCTTATGATTCAAGAGTCATTATTACAAAGTGAGCGGATCATATTGATAGCTAACAATCCGTCGATAGATACAGCGAGCTTAGAAGCACTATTACAGCCTACTGATATGCTGGTGTTATTCAATGACTTTATTCATGCAGACTTCTTTGTCCATCATCCGCTAGCTAAAGATTTACCAAAGCTACTGTTTTTTAGACAAATCGGTGACAGTAAGCTACATTTTGGCCTGCCGCCGCGTAGTAATAACTTAACAGCGATGCTAGATATGGCAAAGCAAGCGCCACTTGGTATTTTGTTTGGCAACACTGACTATAAGTTCCCATTGCCATCTGATGACCCAAGTCCTCATGATGACCCCATAACGGCTGACCGAGTGTTAGAGATTTCAGAGGCGCTTGATAAACTATTACGCAGTGATGAGTATTGCCGCGTATTGTCAGAACAACATGAAGTAGTAGCAGACTATCCTATCTTTGCTGATATTCATTCATCTGCGCCAACTTCAGGGTTTTTATTATATCGGTTACTTTTATCTGCACGCCTGCATATTCAGCAAAAACAGAAAGCTAAGACGCTGCTATCAA
>NZ_JBPYDC010000537.1:0-995 GCF_051847575.1 Psychrobacter sp. 1U2 | reverse complement strand
ACTCTCTTTGTAGATCTTGAGGAGCAACGCAACCATCACCAAACTAATCAACATCGATGACCCACCATAACTAAAGAACGGCATCGTCAACCCTTTGGTCGGCATCGCTCCCATATTCATAGCAGCATTAATAATCGTTTGTGCAATAAAAATAATGCCAATACCAAAAGCGGTATAGCTCATACGCATTTGCCGACGTTTTAGGGCATTGTAGCTGATACGCATCGCACTACCGATGATAAGTGCTTCTAATATCAGGATCATAGTCACGCCAACAAAGCCAAGCTCTTCACCAGTGATGGCCAACAAAAAATCTGTATGTGCCTCAGGTAAATGTGATAGTTTTTGGACGCTTTCACCATAACCCACACCGGTAAACTGTCCTCGACCAAAGGCGATTAAGCTGCGTGCCAATTGATAGTCTGTATCTTGAATATCATCAAAGGGATCTAAAAACGACAACACCCTTGTCAGGCGATACTGAACCATAGTGACTGCCAGTACGCCAAGTACACCTACGACAGCCCCTAGCGCGACAAACTGCTTGTAGGGAGCCCCAGCTATATAAAATATGGCAAATACTGTACCGACAATGACCACCAATGAGCCAAAATCAGGCTGCAATAACAGTAAAAAAGTCAGCAGGCCGATCACTAAAGAGATGCGTAAAAACCCATCCCAACCATTACGGACTTCAAACGAGCGTCGCACTACAAAGTCCGCAACGAAGACGATGACCACAAGTTTCGCTAACTCTGCGACCTGAAAGTTAATCACACCCAAGTTTAGCCAGCGTTTTGAACCATTAATGGGCGTACCAAATAGTGTCGCTATCAAGAGCACACCAGTCACACCCAGCAATATAAACTGTGTCTCAGTCTGGTAGAGCGTTTTTAGTGGTACAAAGTAGTATGGTATCGCTGCAGCGATTAGCCCGATGCCCATGTATAACAGCTGATGTTCAAAAAAATACAGCTCACTCATGCCGCGACTTA
>NZ_JBPYDC010000536.1:0-995 GCF_051847575.1 Psychrobacter sp. 1U2 | reverse complement strand
ATAGGATCGTTGATCAGTACCGCATCGCCTATCTCGGTAAAGACGTTCATCATTAACGCTAAACTTGGCACCACGCCTGGGGAGAATAAGATATTGCTTTTGGCTAATAGTAATCCATAACGGCTACTATGCCAGTCAACAATCGCTTGATATAGCGCCTCAGTGGGTTTGGTATAGCCCAATACGCCGTGCTGAACCACGCGCTCAATGGTGTTTAAGATAGGCTTGGCAGCTTTAAAGTCCATATCTGCTACCCAGAGTGGAATGGTGTCATCGCTATAATGCCATTTAAGAGACCCTGTACCGCGTCTGTCGATTATCTCGTCAAAGTTATGTAGCACAGGCATTCTCCTTCATTAGTAAAGTAAGCGTTTAGAGTACAACAGGAATGGCAGCATCGCCAATCGCTTTATAAAAAGCCACATAGATATACAGTAAGATGATAATACACAGACCAAAACTATTTAGCGCGAGTTATCTGTTTATCGACTTAGTTGATATTTAAAATAAAATACTAGTATTATTTGGGTTATTAATATAAGTTAATAGTACGTTTGTATTTATAAATATAAATGTACATTCGGATTTATATTATTGGAGGGATGCAACACTATGAGCAGTATAAATCCTGTTACTACTTACCCAAATCACTACTGAGCCAAGTTGGCTTTTTTAACATAGGATAACTTATAATGAAAATGGATTTTTCACCAAACTTAGTACTCAAAATAAGCGCACTTACTTTAGCAATTGTAGGCGTCGCTTCATGTACGTCTGTGGCAACAGGCGCTGAGTCTCAACCAATGAGTGCAAGCAGCAGTACTGCCCTTCCTCTCGGTAATAGCGCGATGGCTGGCGGCACTAACGATACTGTCGCTATCGGTAGCCAAGCCAATGCAGGACTCAACTCAGCCACCTCTGTCGGTGGTCAAGCCAATGCTGCAGGTCTCGGTTCAACGTCTATCGGTTGGCAATCAAAAGCCACTGCCGAACGC
>NZ_JBPYDC010000535.1:0-996 GCF_051847575.1 Psychrobacter sp. 1U2 | reverse complement strand
AACTTAGTAATAGTGATGCCTGTCAGCGGCACTACCTTATTAAACAGCTCCACTTGGTTAATGGCGTTTTGACCTGTACCCGCATCAAGAATGGTCATTCCCTCATGGGGCGCACTTGGATCCGCTTTACGCATGACACGTACTACTTTTTCAAGCTCTGCCATCAGATGCGTTTTGTTTTGCAAACGTCCGGCAGTGTCAGCTATCAATACATCAATGTTTTTGGCTTTTGCAGATTGCATGGCATCAAAGATAACAGAAGCGCTGTCAGAACCATGGCCTTGAGCCACAACCGGAATGCTGTTACGCTCACCCCAGATTTGTAGCTGTTCAGTGGCGGCAGCGCGGAAAGTGTCACCAGCCGCCAACATAACTGACTTACCCTCGCCTTGTAAGCGCTTGGCAAGCTTACCAATAGTGGTTGTTTTCCCCACACCATTAACACCCACAACCAAAATAACAAATGGTTTTTTGCTCGTATCGACAACCAATGGCGCAACTTTTGGCGTTAAGATATCAACGAGCTCACTTTGCAGTGCTTTATATAATGAATGCGCATAAATCAAATCGCCACGCGTTGTTTGCTCAGTTAAACTCTTGATAATACGGTTAGTCGCATTGACACCAATATCGGCGACTAATAGCTGGTCCTCTACCTCTTCCAACAGCTCATCATCGATCTCTTTGCCACCAATAAGTATGCTCACCATACCTTCTGCAAGGTTTTTACGTGATTTACTAAGTCCCGACTTCATGCGGTTAAACCAGCTTCCTTTTTGGCGACCTTGCGTCTCGTCTTCTTGTAGCTGATCCATTTGGTTTGCATCATCGTCAGCCAGTGCCTGAGAAGTACTTGGTGCAGCTTGTCTTACAGCATCGTCAGTGTTGGTTTGTTTAGTGCCAGCTGGTAGATGCTGGCTAGCAGTATCCGTCCACTGCTCTTGTAGCGGCATCTTTGGTATAGCAGTAGGATTAATCTTGTTTTCGATTTGGTCA
>NZ_JBPYDC010000534.1:0-996 GCF_051847575.1 Psychrobacter sp. 1U2 | reverse complement strand
AATTCCATTTGTATTTAGCGTCATATTTTATTCCTTTAAACGTGTATTATTTTATCTGGTGTAAGTTTCTACAAAATGATACTACTAACCTTTCATTGGTTAGAACCATTCTGCTTGCATATCGGTACATACGGCATTGTCTTTATTTAACAGTTCAATATCGCGATTGATTAAGGGTAATTCCCAATCGATAAAGTATTTGGCTGCTTGGATTTTGCCTTTGTAAAAATTCTGCTGCTCAACATCTTGCGTCGTACTTAGTAGTTGCTCAGCTTTGCTGGCTTGGCGAATCCAAATCCAACTGACCACGATTGAGGCAAAGATATTCATCAATGCTTGTGCATTACCAGTCAACGTGATGGCTTTTTCCGTTTGCAGGATTTTGCTTAAATGCACCAATACCTCATGCAAGTGACTCATATAAGGCATCAATTTACCGGCGAGTTTGGCAGTCTCCGGTGTACTGATATTTTCCAAGTCTTGAGTGATTTCACGTTTTAGAATTTGAATACCAAGCCCTTTATTTTGCCATAACTTTCGGAATGACAAATCTAACGCTTGCACGCCATTTGTGCCTTCATGAATGGGATTGAGACGGTTGTCACGCCAAAACTGCTCGGCCTGATATTCACGCGTATAACCTGCGCCGCCCAATACTTGAATACCTAAATCATTGGCCTTTGGACCATACTCAGATGGCCATGCTTTGAGTACTGGCGTTAATAAATCTAATAATTCTGATAGCTCGTTTTTTAGCGTATCATCTTCACAGGTATTGATACGGTCAATCAGGTTCGAGCCGTATAAGCACAGTGAAATGCCGCCCTCACTGTAAGCTTTTTGCGCAAGCAGCATGCGTTTGACGTCACCATGCTGAATAATCGCCGTTGCTGCATCTTCAGGCTTATTATTCGGTGCGATTCTGCCCTGCGTTCTGTCTTTGGCATAATCGAGCGAATACTGATAACCACGATAGCCAATCATCGCCGCGCCAAA
>NZ_JBPYDC010000533.1:0-996 GCF_051847575.1 Psychrobacter sp. 1U2 | reverse complement strand
TTGATAAGCTGGCACCTTCTGTTACTCGATCTGCAGCAGTAACGATGGTTTGTTTAATATGTAGATTGGTGGTGACGGCGGCGCCAATATGTAAAGCTTCAATTAATGGCACACCTGAGCGTACCAATATCGCAAGTGTACTGGCAAAGCGGGCAGCATTGAGACTTTTAGAGAGCCGTGCCAATATTGGTAACCGAAGGACGATGCTATCAATAGCAAGCTTGCCTGCTTGCGTTTGCGCAAACCGGTAAAACAAAAAAGCGCTACTTATGAACACTAATAACATCAGCCACCACCACTGGGTGATGGCGTTGGACATCGCTAGCACCACCTGCGTAATTAATGGCAGTGCCTGCTCAGACTGCTCAAACACTTTGACAATCTTAGGTACCACAAAGCTCATCAACCCCATAATGACACCGACTGCCATGACCATCAGTACGATAGGATATACCATTGCACCTTGGATTTTCTTTTGTAAGGCAAAGCGGTTTTCAGTATAGTCGGCCAATTGATTAAGAATCAGATCAAGATGACCTGACTTTTCACCAGCCGCGATAGTGGCAATATATAAAGGCGGAAAGCTTGACGCTTGCTGTAACGCACGGGCAAAACTTAAGCCTTCTAGGACGTGTGAGCGTACTGCCAGCATCAGAGACTTGATATGAGTTTTGGGAGATTGCTTGGCGACAGCGGCTAGAGTTTCTTCAAGAGGAATACCAGCTGCTAGCAGGACAGAGAGCTGACGAGTCAATAGTGCCAGCTCATAAGCAGATGGTTTTTTATAACGGCTGCGCTGTCGACCTTGCTTGTCATTGACAGCATTGACCTCTACTGGCGTCCACTGTTTGTCACGAATCTGCTGGCGTACTTGCCGCGCCGAGTCACCTTCTAGCAATCCTTTTTGGACATCGCCTTGGTCGTCAAGCGCTTTATAATGATAAGCAGGCATAACAGCGAGTATCCTAAGGCAATAGATGAGAAAAGAAATGGTGA
>NZ_JBPYDC010000532.1:0-996 GCF_051847575.1 Psychrobacter sp. 1U2 | reverse complement strand
CTTTACTGAATATAAAAACGCATGACCAAGCTGGGCCTCTTGTCCCAACGTTTGCGTGATACGCTGATTCAGACCTCTTAACAGTTTGGCTAAATCTACTTCTTCTGATGACTCACGCTCATCTGAGCTTTGATGGGCATCTTTATGATCTAAAACACCAATAACTGGCAGCAATTCAGCCTGCGGTGGACAGTCGACAAAGCGAAAGCGACGACGTAGTGCCATATCAAGTGGTGCTAACGAATGATCCTGCGTATTCATTGTTGCATAAATATCGACATTGGCAGGCACGCTAAAGACTCGTCCAGAATAAGCCAAATTTACTTGCATCGCATTTGGTTGCCCGCTGCGCTTATCAGGTTCGATCAGACTAAGCAGTTCGCCAAAGACTCGAGAAACATTGGCGCGGTTGATTTCATCGATGAGCATAGCATAACGATGTTCAGGATCATTAGCAGCGCGCTTACAGAGTTTTAAAAAAGCGCCATCTTGAATATCATAGCGCATCTGATTGCTAATCCCTTGCTCACCTGCTTGACGATTGATTTGAGCGCCTTGCCTTCTTGGTTCATTACCGCTCATCACCGGGCGAATGCCTTCGACAAACTCCTCATAGCCATAAGCTTGATGAAAGCTGACCATACTATAGCGCTGCTTTTGTACAGGCTGATTGTCTTGTTGCGCTTGTCGAAACTCGCCCAGCTGCTGCGACAACTGAGTCAATAACATCATACTCTCTGGCAGTAGATGCCATGCTCCACTTTCGTCTTTATCAAAGTAAGCTTGGCTTGCGCGGTTTTTATAGGTCACTGTTTTTGAGCTGGCCGAGCTGTGCATTTGCAGCACTGACCATGCTGTATTACTCAGATTTTTCTCACGTGCATTTTGCGCCGCCTTGGCGATAAAAAACTCGTGATTGACGATTTCAGGCACTTTTACCAGCTCTTTTTTTTGGATCTTAAAGTCCAAAAATATCAGGCACGCCACATCGCGCCA
>NZ_JBPYDC010000531.1:0-996 GCF_051847575.1 Psychrobacter sp. 1U2 | reverse complement strand
TTATGATTGGTTTTATAAAACATAAAGTTTGAGTTTACCAGCTTGCTCAAAATCATGAAACCTATGATAATAGGGACATTAAAGGGTATCAGCCTATTGTATATAAGATATTAAACAAAATTGTTAGTACTAAAAAATTTGTATTCAAACGTACAATAGGCGCATTGCCGTTACATAACCAATAATGATAAGGAACAAATATGATAGATCAAAGCTTATTAGATGCTGTCAAAAGCTATAGTGAAAACATGACTCGTCCGATTACCTTTGTATTGGGTAGTGGTGAGCATGAAAAACGTGACGAGTTGGTTGATTTTTTGACCAAAATTGCTGGTACCACCGATAAGATTAACTTCGATGCACAAATAAATGACGACAGCTTGCCAAGCCCAATCAGCTTTGCGGTTCGTAGTCATATTGATGAGACACCTACCGATACAGGCATTGTATTTAGCGGTATCCCAGGCGGTCACGAATTTACGTCGCTTATCTTAGCAATTCTTCAGGCTGGTGGACATACATTAAAGCTGGATGAAGGCATTCAAAAGCTCATTAAGCGTTTTAATAAACCATTACAGTTCCAAACCTACGTATCGTTGTCTTGCCACAGTTGCCCAGAAGTTGTGCAGGCGTTGAACCAATTCGCACTCTTAAATGATGATATTAGCAATGAGATGATCGACGGTGCACTGTTTCAAGAGCAGGTCGAGGCGAATAATATCCAAGGTGTACCAGCCGTTTTCTTAAACGGTAAGCCATTTGCCAATGGTTTGATTGATACCGCTAAGCTGATCGAAAAGCTACAAGAGCAGTTTCCTGATTTATTAGCAGAAGAGGGTGGTGACGAAGAGCAGTTAGAGCAGCAGGATGTTACTATCATCGGTGCGGGACCTGCTGGGGTAGCGGCAGCGATTTATACTGCGCGCAAAGGTCTTAAAGTGACGATGGTCGCTGACCGTATTGGTGGACAGGTAAAAGACACACAGGATATCGAAA
>NZ_JBPYDC010000530.1:0-997 GCF_051847575.1 Psychrobacter sp. 1U2 | reverse complement strand
GCTGTTCAGCATTTAACTTAGTGCCATCAGCCCATTTACCTAGCTCAATAGCAACGCGGAACTTATCGACCAACTCTGGGGTTAAACTCGCTAAGATTGTTTGTTTATCCATTATATCTACTCTCTACTATTATTTTAGATACGTTTACTCGTCATCTATAATATCATCATCACTGTCGAGACTAAATTCTTCAGCGTGGACGTTCCAGTGTAGCTTAGTACGGCAAGCTTCATAAAAGTCAAAGCCTGGAGGATGCAGTAAAGTCAGCTTATCTGGATGTTTACGAATGTATAAACGCTGCTCTTGCTCAAGTGGCATGCTCGCTTTGCCGTCTGCACTGACCATCGGCTGCGTACGATTGTCCTCATGAATGCGAATACAGACTTCGCTATTGCCACTGACTACAATCGGTCTGCTCGATAGCGTATGTGGATGCATAGGCACTAGACATATTGCATCCATACTAGGATGGATAATAGGGCCGCCACCTGACAAGGCATAAGCGGTCGATCCTGTCGGCGTTGCAGCGATTAACCCATCGCTATGCTGTCGATAAACATCTTGACCATCAATTTTCATTTGAAAATCAATCATATGTACCGATTTTCCGGCATGTAAAACAATGTCATTAAGCGCCATGTCTTCATGGATAATGTCACGTCCTTCTCTTATCTCCATGGTTAATAAAAACCGATGGTCAAGTTGATAGTCGCCCATTAATACTTGACGTAGCTTAAAGGCAGCTTCATCAGGCTTTACATCAGCCAAGAACCCAAGTCGGCCACGGTTGACACCCAATACAGGTACACGGTAGCGCGCTAGTGCTTCAGCTGCATGTAAAATAGAACCATCTCCCCCTACTACGATGACAAGATCACAAATCTCGCCTATCAAACTACGCTTGACGATTTTGACTTTTTCTACTTCCGTCAAATCTAGAGTAGGCAAGTTAGCAGTTTGTACGTCCATAATTAACATCAAACCCATATCATTAAT
>NZ_JBPYDC010000529.1:0-1000 GCF_051847575.1 Psychrobacter sp. 1U2 | reverse complement strand
CTGCCACTCAAGAAGCGTTTCGCGCTGCCATAGAAATCCTGAATGAGTTGGATATTGATATAGATATTTAAAACTATGGTAGTCAAACAATTCATAGTAGTCTTAAGAATATTCACTAAAAATTAAACCCTAAATTTCTGCTATAATACCGACACTTATCAAACATTCTGATCATTCCATAAACCCTTATAGTATAAAGGGTTAAGAGATAACTCCATTATGACAACTGCCGTACAAACACATGTACCTGCTGCTAAGGTCAAACCCAAGAAAGCCATTCAAGGCGAAAAACTGCGTGGCTACGACAAAGTTGCGCGTATCCCAATTAAGGTCATCCCGACCGTCGAGGCCAAGAAAAAGCCAGATTGGATTCGGGTAAAGATGTCGTCGCCTGCTGAAGTCGCGCGTATCAAAGCCACCTTGCGTGAGCAAAAGCTTTATACCGTCTGCGAAGAGGCGGCCTGCCCTAACCTGCCGCAGTGCTTCGCTGATGGTACAGCTACCTTTATGATCATGGGTGATATCTGTACCCGCCGCTGTCCGTTCTGTGATGTGGGCCACGGTCGTCCAAACGAGCTAGATAAAGATGAGCCACGTCACACTGCTGAGACCATTCAAGGCTTGGGTCTTAAATATGCGGTCATTACCTCTGTCGATCGTGACGATCTAAAAGATGGCGGCGCTGGGCATTTTGTAGAAGTATTGAATGAATCGCGCGCGCTAAGCCCAAACTGCTTGATCGAGATATTGGTGCCAGATTTCCGTGGTCGTATGGAGATTGCGTTAGACTTATTGACTGAAACACCGCCAGACGTCTTTAACCACAACATCGAAACCGTGCCACGTCTATACAAAGCCTTCCGTCCAGGTTCTGACTATCAGCATTCGCTAGATTTGCTTAAGATTTATAAAGAGCGTCGTCCTGATATCGCCACTAAGTGCGGCTTTATGGTCGGACTTGGTGAGACCGAAGAAGAGGTTTATGCGCTACTTGACGATC
>NZ_JBPYDC010000528.1:0-1000 GCF_051847575.1 Psychrobacter sp. 1U2 | reverse complement strand
GGTTACTTGCGGTCTTAACCAAGGTGGTACGCCATCGGTGATGACGGCCATGGCGAAATACTATGCAACCGAGACTATGCGTGAAGTCGTCAATGATGGTATGGATGTCGTTGGTGGTCGTGCTATTCAAATGGGACCGCGTAACTTTTTAGCCTCCCTTTATCAAGCTATTCCAGTCTCTATCACGGTTGAGGGTGCAAATATTCTGACACGCTCGCTTATGATCTTTGGTCAAGGCGCTATGCGTTGTCATCCATATCTTTTCGATGAGTTGCAATTATTGCAAAGTGAAGATAAAAAAGATGCGCTAAAGCAGTTTGATAATTTATTCTTTAAGCATTTAGGTTACACCTTTAACCGCGGAGCAAAAGCCTTCGTTGCAGGATATGTTGGGGGTAGCAATAATGCGCCAAGCTTTGCAGACGGTTTCACTCGCCCCTACTACAAGCATATCAACCGTTTGAGCGCTGGTTTCGCTCTTACTGCCGATATGGCCTTAGGCCTACTCGCTGGAGACTTAAAGCGTAAAGAGATGCTGTCGGGACGCTTGGCTGATATTCATGGTCATCTATTTATTGCCACCGCTATTTTGCAGTTTTACGAGCATGGTACTAAGTCAGAAGCAGAACGTTTACACGCAGAGGTCGCCTTACAAAATAGCCTATATACTATTCAAGAAGCCTTTGTTGCATTTTTTGCCAACTTCCCTAATCGGATGGCGGCCAATGTGGTTAGCTTTGTGACATTCCCAAGTGGACGTATCTTTACGCCCGCTAGTGATGAGCTAAAAGCCAAATTGGGTGATACCTTTATGGATGATCATGAAGCCAACCCATTCCGTGATTATCTCAAGACCATGGTGTACTACAATACTGATCCTGATGATGTTACTGGACGTATGGAACACGCTTATCAAACCTTGCTCGAAGTTGAACCGTTATGGCAAAAGTTTAAAAAAGCAGAACATGATGATAGCTTTGAGGGCTTAACCTTTGAAGAT
>NZ_JBPYDC010000527.1:0-1001 GCF_051847575.1 Psychrobacter sp. 1U2 | reverse complement strand
AACCGCATTGAATCTATGATGACAGGTCGCCCTGACTGGTGCATCTCACGTCAGCGCACCTGGGGCGTACCGATTGCCTTTTTTACTCATAAAGAAACAGGCGAGCTGCATCCAAAGACGCTTGAGCTGATGGAGATGGCCGCACAAAACATCGCCAAAGGTGGCGTTGAAGCATGGTTTGATGCCAGCTGTGAAGACTATCTAGGCGATGAAGCTGCTGATTATGACAAATCTACTGACACCTTAGACGTTTGGTTTGACTCAGGGACGACGCATTTTGCGGTACTTGAACAGCGTGATGAATTGACCAACCCCGCTGATATGTATCTAGAAGGCTCTGATCAGCATCGCGGTTGGTTCCAGACTTCACTATTAACGTCTGAAGCAATGTACGAGCGCCCACCGTTTAAGCAAGTATTGACCCACGGCTTTGTCGTTGATGAAAACGGCCGCAAGATGAGTAAGTCACTTGGCAATATCATTACGCCACAAGACGAGATTAATAAAACAGGCGCAGATATGCTGCGTTTGTGGATCGCCTCTAGCGACTATCGCTATGAGATGAGCGCAGGTAAGACGGTGTTTAAAGGCGCAATCGACATGTATCGCCGTATCCGTAATACCTTGCGTTTTTTGCTTGCCAATACCGACGACTTTAATCCTCAGACTAATAGCATTGCTATGGATGAGCTGGTCAGTCTTGATAAATTTATTATTAAACGTACGCAAGCGGTACAAGCACAAATTGTCAGTGCTTATGATGCCATGGACTTTCACCAAGTCACCCAGCATATTGCCGCGTTTTGTTCGCAAGACTTGGGCAGCTTCTATTTAGATATTATTAAAGACCGTCAGTACACCACTCAAACTGACGGACAGCCGCGCCGCTCTGCGCAAACCGCTATTTATCATATTGCTCATGCACTCATTCGCTGGATTACGCCGATTTTGTCGTTTACTGCCCAAGAAGCTTGGGAAGTATTGCAAGGTAAAAACGGGCA
>NZ_JBPYDC010000526.1:0-1001 GCF_051847575.1 Psychrobacter sp. 1U2 | reverse complement strand
AAGACAACTCTGCTGAAAAAGCGTCAACTGAGGCTGCTGTCACTGAAGAAGTTACCAAAGAAGAAGCCGCTGAAGACAACCTTGTTGATAAAGCACCTGCTGATACAGCACCTGAGCCTGAACCAGTAGAGCCTGAAATTGAGCGCGAATCGATGGAGTTCGACGTTATTATCGTCGGCGGCGGTCCTGCAGGTCTGTCTGCGGCTATTCGCTTACGTCAGCTTGCCATTGAAGCAGGCAATGACGAATTTATGGTATGTGTTGTCGAAAAAGGCTCTGAGTTTGGCGCACATACGTTATCAGGTGCGGTGATTGAGCCACGTGCTTTGGACGAATTGATACCTGATTGGAAAGCTAAAGGCGCGCCTTTAAACGTGCCGGCTATCGAAGACCGTGTTTACATGCTAGGTTCTGAGACTAAAAGTACCAAGCTGATGGACTCAATCGTACCAGCCAGTATGCATAACGAAGGCAACTATATTGTCTCATTGGCCAATGTTGTACGCTGGCTTGCTGAGCAGGCAGAAGAGCTGGAAGTTATGATGTTCCCAGGCTTCCCAGCTTCTGATATTTTATACAACGATGATGGGTCAGTAAAAGGTATCTTGACCGGTGATATGGGCGTAGCCGCCGATGGTGAAGCCAAAGCCAGTTTTGAGCCAGGTTATGAATTACTGGCAAAATATACTATTTTTGCTGAAGGTTGTCGTGGTCACCTTGGCAAACGCTTAATTAGCCGTTTTAGCCTAGATAAAGACTCTGATCCGCAGCATTATGGTATCGGTCTAAAAGAGCTATGGGAAATTGCACCAGATAAACATGAGCAGGGTGTGGTCATGCATGGCTCAGGTTGGCCTTTAACTGACACGGGGTCGACAGGCGGCTGGTGGTTATATTTCGACGAAAACAATCAAGTTAGCTTTGGTATGGTGATTGACTTATCGTATTCTAATCCATACATGTCACCGTTTGATGAAATGCAACGCCTAAAGTTACATCCG
>NZ_JBPYDC010000525.1:0-1002 GCF_051847575.1 Psychrobacter sp. 1U2 | reverse complement strand
AGAATCTAATTAGAGTATAAATAAGATATTTTGTAAAAATGATATCTTGCTTAGTCTGTAATCTTAGATAGTTGAGGGTAAAGTAATAGTATAAATTTGCACAGAATGAACAAGTCAATACCAAAAAAATCGACAACACACCGAAGTATGTTGCCGATAGTAGTACCGCGTCTAAATCCTCAGTCGATCAAAAGTAGTAGTATTTAATCGTAATATAATCTATTACAGCTCGATTCTAAAAAGCAAATTGATCAACGTTCATAGTCATGTATGGCTCAACACCTGTACTGATGCGCTGTACGTGCGTCGTAGTACGCGGTAACAACTTAGCAAAATAGAATTGTGCTGTCTTCACCTTGGCATCATAGAAGGCATGTTCACTGTTGCCATTTTTAATTTCAGTTTGAGCAATAAGTGCCATACGTGCCCATAAGTAGGCAAGGGTAACATAGCCACTAAAATACATGTAATCAACGGCAGCACCGCCAACGGCGTCTGGGTTTTCAGTGGCTTGCATACCAATACGTGAAGTCAAGTCACCCCATTCTTTTAGATGCCTGGCAAGTGGACGGATGAACTGTCCCATCTCATCATTGTCTTTATTTTCTTCACAGAACTTCTGAATAATATCGACAAAGTTTGCCAGCAACTTACCTTGTGAGCCTAAGACTTTACGACCAAGTAAATCAAGCGCTTGAATCTCAGTGGTACCTTCGTACAGGCAAGCGATACGGGTGTCACGGACGTTTTGCTCCATACCCCATTCACTGATAAAGCCATGACCACCATAGACTTGTACGCCATGATTGGCGGCCTCTAGACCCGTTTCGGTTAAGAACGCTTTAGCAATCGGCGTCAACAGTGACAGCATTTGGTCAGCAAATTTTAGGTCATCGCCTTCACCTTTTGCGACCGTATCGGCAAAATGAGAGAGATAATATACTAGCGCACGGCCACCTTCAGCAAAGGCTTTTTCAGTCAATAGCATGTTGCGAACAGCTG
>NZ_JBPYDC010000524.1:0-1002 GCF_051847575.1 Psychrobacter sp. 1U2 | reverse complement strand
ATCAGCCTAGCAGTATTTACCGCGCAGTTTTGTGCATAAGTTGCGCTCATCTGCTGGTACTTGATGTTCTTGTGATTAATCTATGCTGGCTACAGCATTTTTGGTATAAATAATAGGAGTTTTTATGAGTGAGCAGGCCCAAGCGGATAATAAAAATACGGATAATCTTAATGCTAATAGCAGTACCGCTACTGAAAGTACCCCTGAATTAAAAAAACATACTTTTGAAGCAGAAGTGGCGCAGTTACTACATTTGGTGACCCATTCGCTGTATTCTAATGCCGACATCTTTGTGCGTGAACTGGTCTCAAACGCCTCTGATGCTTGTGATAAGTTGCGTTTTGAAGCAACCAATGATGACAGCCTTTATGAAGACGATGGGGAATTAAAAATCCGTATCGCAGTCGATACCGATGCTAAAACCATTACCTTTACTGATAACGGTATTGGTATGAATGAAACCGATGCCATCGAAAACTTAGGAACGATTGCCAAGTCGGGTACCAAAGCATTTTTAGATAAGCTGTCTGAGTCGCAAAAGCAAGATGGTCAATTGATCGGACAGTTCGGTGTTGGTTTTTACTCAGGCTTTATCGTGGCAGATAAGATTAGCGTTGAATCACGTAAAGCAGGTGAGCCTGCGGATAAAGGTGTGCGCTGGATATCAGACGGTACTGGTAGCTTTACCGTTGAGACAATCAACAAAGCACAGCGTGGCACTGCCATCACTTTGCACTTAAAAGAAGAATATAGCGCAGGCGAAGACAATTACCTTGATCGCGGTAAAATCAAGCGTTTGGTCAATAAATACTCAGATCATATCAGCTTGCCCATTCAGATGCGTAAAGAAGTTTGGCAAGAAGATGTCGCTGATGACAGTGACGATTCAGAAGAAAACAGCGCACCTGCTGGCGGTGAAATGGTACTTACTGATGAGTGGGAAACCATCAACAAGGCTAGTGCACTATGGACGCGCTCAGCATCTGAGATTGAAGATGATGA
>NZ_JBPYDC010000523.1:0-1002 GCF_051847575.1 Psychrobacter sp. 1U2 | reverse complement strand
TTTGATTTGTCCGGGTTACGCAGTAATGGCATGTGGCAAAGGGTCGGCATCTCCCAGCCAAAATACTCATAAAGCAGCTGATGTTTGGGTGCTGAGTTTAGCCATTCTTCGCCGCGCATGACGTGACTGATGTCCATTAAGTGGTCATCAACGACGTTGGCAAGATGGTAAGTTGGCATGCCGTCGGTTTTTAGTAAGACCTGCATGTCTACTTGCTCCCAAGGAATCTCAACAGTACCGCGTAGCATATCCTCAACGCGGCAGACGCCTTCGGTTGGTACGCGCATACGAATCACATGTGGTTGATCTAATGCGACAAGCCCAGCAACTTTATCAGAAGGCAAATGAGCACAGCGACCGTCGTAACGCGGGGTCTCGCCATTGGCCATTTGTTGAGCACGCATCGCATCTAGCTCTTCGCTGGTACAAAAACAACGAAATGCATCGTCGCTATCTAATAGCTTGTTTGCATGTTCTTTATAAATGTCACTACGCTCGCTCTGACGATAAGGGGCATGCGGGCCACCGATGTCTGGACCCTCGCTCCAATCTAGACCGACCCAGCGTAGGGCGTCCAAAATCATCTGCTCAGATTGCTCCGTTGAGCGCGTTTGATCAGTGTCTTCGATACGTAAAATAAACTCGCCACCATGCGCTTTAGCAAAGGCTAGATTAAATAGTGCAATATAGGCGGTACCCACATGAGGAAAGCCAGTAGGAGAGGGCGCTATACGAGTGCGGACAGGACGCGTGCCGTTAACAGTGGTTTGGGTAGAGGTTTGCATGATAAAGTTCTCAAAAAGTTATTTATGATGAAAAGTGACAATCAAAAGTACGCGTGAGTAAGAAATACGAATGAATAGACGTTAAAGTAGAAAAATAGCGTAAAATATAGCGCTAGTATAACAGAGAGACATGATATTTTTAACGAAAAGGCCTTCTAGCGCTTGACTACAGATGTATCCTTGCGATAATAACGCTAGACAAGTCATAACTTGTTTA
>NZ_JBPYDC010000522.1:0-1004 GCF_051847575.1 Psychrobacter sp. 1U2 | reverse complement strand
ATCGTCTGAATTAGGGTTTCGGCACTTTGCGGCGTACAAATAGCGATATTGCCCACAGGATGGGTCTCATGAGGGTAGAGTGCTTCAGTGATCGTCAGTCCTAGCGTCTCAGCGAGCTTTGCATTGTTACCGATGATAGGGTGTGCATCAAGCGGTAGGTGATAGCCAATCATCGAGATACCATGCTGCATCAATTTGCGAATACGCCGACCCTTCATACCAGTAATAGGCTCAGGTTCACCTTTCCAAAAGTAACCATGGTGTACCATAATCGCGTCGGCTTTCGCCTCGATAGCAGCATCGATCAAGGCCTCACAAGCAGTAACACCGGTCACAATACGTCTGATAGGCTGCCCGCCATCTACTTGCAATCCGTTTGGAGCATAGTCTTTAAAGGCATTTGCAGATAAATAGTCATCGCAAAACTGCGTTAACGCTTGGGCAGTAATCGCTACATTTGATGAGTCGTATGATGGGTCTTTTGCTGACATTGGGTGTCCTTATGATTTAAGTTGAAACTATTGTTCTAGCTGACCTTGTTTGAGCCAATTTAACAATCACCGTTCATAAATTTGTAGTAATCATTTTAGCATGATGTTGCAAATGAGTAGATAAACCCCATAACTGAAATGGTACACGATACGTTACTATTTTGATGTATGGGCAGTTATAATTTACATACGTGAGCCTACTGGATGAATAGGTTTTAACGGGTTGTGTGGTACTTAATAGCAAGCAAAAAATAGTCGTCATCCCATTGTATTCAATAACGTCTGTTTGATTAAATTTATAGAGGTTTATATATGTCGTCATCTCCAAACACCAACAACAAGGCAACACTGTGGAAGTGGTTACCTTGGGTTTTATTGCTGGTAATAATTGCAGCGTTTGTCTGGTTGTTTATGAGTATGAAGACACCATCGAAGACAGCGTGGGAGCCACCAAGAACGACCGCGGCTGAGCAAGAAGCTATAGCACCTGCATCTGATAAACCTGAACCTATT
>NZ_JBPYDC010000521.1:0-1006 GCF_051847575.1 Psychrobacter sp. 1U2 | reverse complement strand
TAAGGTTTTTATTGAGCGCTCATTATTTGAGACCGTATAGTGCAGAACGATGGTTTTGATACGCTCGCTTTTGCCCGTGGCTTGATAGGTTTCGCTATCGATAATATAGCGTGGTTCTGAGGTGGCGACGCAGCCAATGAGTGGCAATGTCATGAACGATGTTAATACTGATGCGAGTGTTAAAGAGGTGATGTTTTTTGCCATGAAATGCTCTGTATTGAAGGGAATACTATTAAATAAATAGGAAAAAATTATAACAGTCGTACGTTTTAACCTTTATATCTGTTTAATTTTAAACTGCCTATATTATTACTCATAACGGCCACTACTTTTTACCCAAGACTGACGCTACTAATAGGAATGATCCTTTTATAGCCAATCGCACCTAAAATGATAAACACTGCCAATAATATATAAGCGTTCAACGATAATGCAGCAGGCGAGAAGGGCAGTAGCAGCAGCGATATAAAGATGAGGCTGACCAAGACTGCAAGATAATTTAATAAGCCTGCCTGATTTTTTCTGCGCTCGTTGATGAGATCTGCGGACGTCACATAAGCGAAGCCGACGGTAATCCCTAGAGACGCCATACTGACGATATCAAGTAGATAGTTTCTGCCAAGCCAAGGAGAGAACAGGCAAACCAAACATATTAATATGACGGTTTTTTTCTTACTAAAGTGATGGTTTTTATCGGTAAATATACTAGGCAATAAAGACGAGTCGCCCATAGACTCTAACAGTTTGACTGACGATAATATAAAGCCATTGATGCCGCTCAGTATGGAGCCAATCATGGCGATGGACAATAGCCAAATTCCTATACCACCGATGCGATTGTCTATTCCCTCACCAGTCGCCCAATTGCTATCTTTAATCGCTTGGTAATCAAAGTTCATATTTAAAGCGGTAAAATAGTTGATCAAAGAATAAAATAAAATACCGGCGATAAGTGAGATTAAGATAATACTTCTGGTCTTGTTTTTCGAATCACTAATGGATTTGG
>NZ_JBPYDC010000520.1:0-1006 GCF_051847575.1 Psychrobacter sp. 1U2 | reverse complement strand
GGCGCCTTGTTTGACCATGCGATTGCTATGATTGATATCAGGCGTATAGAGCTTACGACCCAGTATAGTCTCGACATAACCACGATTGACAGCACTGGCACGTGTATCAACCATATATTGCTTAACTCCCGGATAGCGATCAAAGTACATATCGATATAATCTTGTGCCTCACCGCGGCTCATTTGGAGTTGTTTTGCCAGCCCAAAGGCGCTCATACCATAGAGTAGACCAAAGTTAATGGCTTTGGCATTGCGGCGCTCAGTGGCAGTAACTGCTTCAACATCTTTGCCAAGTACCTCCGCAGCAGTCGCGGCGTGAATATCCAGCCCTTCTTTAAAAGCGTGAGTTAAGTTGGCGTCTTCTGAGAAGTGCGCCATGAGGCGCAGCTCAACCTGTGAGTAATCCGCTGCCAAAATAACGCGTCCTTTTGGGGCAATAAAAGCCTGGCGAATCAAGCGGCCTGTCACCGTACGAATTGGTATGTTTTGTAAATTAGGATCAGTTGACGATAGACGTCCGGTACTGGTCAATGCCTGATGGTAGCTAGTATGCACACGATCAGTCTCGTTATCGGCTACGGCATCAAGTGCATCGGTATAGGTGCTTTTAAGCTTAGATAAGCCGCGATATTCCAGTACGATTTCTACTAATGGGTGATCAATCTTCGATAATATAGCTTCACCAGTAGAGTACTGTCCTGACTTGGTTTTTTTACCACCAGGGACGCCAAGCTTATCAAATAGCATCTCACCGAGCTGCTTTGGTGAGCCTAAGTTAAATTCTTCGCCAGCAATTTCATAAGCGCGTTTTTCTAGAGCGATAATTTCTTCATCAAAGCGTTTAGACAGCTCATTGAGGAAAGAGCGCTTAATCAAAATACCGTTTGCTTCCATTTGACAAAGAATTTGGGCTGTTGGAATCTCTAGCTCGTGCAGTAATTTCGCGTTGTTGTCATCCTCAGTAAGTTGCCTATGAAACAGATCAAAGAGCTGATAAGTAATATCG
>NZ_JBPYDC010000519.1:0-1006 GCF_051847575.1 Psychrobacter sp. 1U2 | reverse complement strand
CAAAACTGGAGACCAAATCAAATTTGACCCTGATGACTTTGTTAAGTTGAAAGATGAGGCAAATCGTGATGCTTGGACCGACTAAGCTTTATTTTAATAATTAGATAGATAAGTATAAAAAACCGCCCTTAACGATAAGGGCGGTTTTTATTGGAAAGTAGCTAGCTGTTTATAATGAAAATTATCTAAAACATGATTTACATGTTTGGATAGTTAGGACCGCCGCCGCCTTCTGGCGTTACCCATGTAATGTTCTGTGACGGATCTTTAATATCACAAGTTTTACAGTGGACACAGTTTTGCGCGTTGATAACAAACTTTGCGCCTTCAGCGTCTTTTGTCACTTCATAAACACCAGCTGGGCAGTATAAACGTGCAGGTTCAGCATACAACGGTAAATTAATAGACACAGGTACTGTCGGATCTGTCAGTTTCAAGTGTGTGGGCTGGTTTTCTGCATGATTGGTGTTGGAGATAAATACTGAAGACAATTTATCAAAGACCAGTTTACCATCAGGTTTAGGATATACGGGCTGATATGCATGAGCTGCACGCTCTAGCTGATCGTAATCCTTTAAATTATCATGAATAGTCAATGGCATTTTGCCACGTAGGATATTTTGTTCGATGAAGTTAAAGGCACCACCCATCCATTGGCCCATACGGTGCATCGCAGGCGCGAAGTTACGTGCTTCATAATTATCTTCATAAAGCCATGATTCTTTGTACATCGTGCTGTATGCCACCACATCATCATGCTGACGATCGGCTTGTAGTGCTTCAAAGATGGCTTCAGCTGCAAGCATGCCTGACTTCATTGAAGTATGTGTGCCCTTGATTTTTGCTGGATTCAAAAACCCTGCATCATCACCCACAAGTACCCCACCTGGGAAAGTGAATTTTGGTAAAGAGTTTAGACCGCCTTTGGTCAAAGCGCGCGCACCATAAGAGACGCGTTTACCATCTTCTAGGATATTGCGAATAAGCGGATGTAACTTTAGGCGTT
>NZ_JBPYDC010000518.1:0-1006 GCF_051847575.1 Psychrobacter sp. 1U2 | reverse complement strand
CATATTAGTGTTAGCGGTAATAATAAATGTGCATAAATTAACGTGAATACCTAGGATCAGCAGCAGCGGTAAATAAAACATCCGTTGAAGAGTTTAGTGCTGTTTCTGCTGAGTCTTGAATGACACCAATGATAAAGCCGATTGCAACCACTTGCATGGCAATGTCATTTGGAATGCTAAACAAACTGGCCGCCAATGGAATTAGCAGTAGCGAACCACCAGCGACCCCAGAGGCACCGCAAGCACTGACTGTGGCAACCAAACTCAATAAAAGGGCTGAAGCAAAGCTTACTTCGATACCTAAAGTATGCGCTGCTGCAAGTGTTAAGACGTTGATCGTAATCGCCGCGCCTGCCATATTAATGGTCGCACCTAGTGGAATGGTGACTGAATATGTATCTTCGTGCAGTCCCAGTTTGCCTGCAAGGTTCATGTTAACGGGAATATTGGCCGCCGAACTACGGGTAAAAAATGCCGTGATTCCTGATTCGCGTAGACAAGTGAATACGAGCGGATAAGGGTTTTTGCCAGTCTTGATAAGCACAATAAGAGGATTGGCAATCAACGCAATAAATAGCATACAACCGACTAGTACCATTAGGATACGAGCATAACCTACTAAAGAGGCAAAGCCGGTCTCAGCGACCGTATTGGCAACCAAACCTAAGATACCAAAAGGCGCTAGGGCGATGACCCACTTTACGACCTGTGAGATGGCATCAGCAAAATCGCCAACGATGGTACGAGCAGTGTCGCTGGCTTGACGCAGCGCAAAGCCAATAATAATTGCCCATGCCAAGATACCGATATAGTTGGCTTCAGCAATCGCACTGATAGGGTTTGCGACTAGATTCATGAGTAGGTTCGTCAATACCTCTTTGAGGTTAGCTGGCGGTACCTGCTCAATATCTGCATTCACGAGAACCAACTCAGTCGGAAATAAGAAGCTCGCTCCTACGGCAGTTAGTGCTGCCAGAAAAGTGCCGAAAATATACATGATAAGCAC
>NZ_JBPYDC010000517.1:0-1007 GCF_051847575.1 Psychrobacter sp. 1U2 | reverse complement strand
AGTACTGTCAACTTCTTTATCAATAAATGCTTCAATATCGTCTATAGCTTCAAATTCATACGTATAATAACTACCATCTAACTTATGAAAGAAGTCTTTTGGGAAAATACCTCTACCAAACCATTTGTTATATACGCTTTTGTGCGCTAGAAACTCAACATTTCTTTCATTATTTAAGAATCTTTCAATATATAAGCTATAAAACTCTTCAGGAATAATACGCTTATTAAAAGATCCCGATAACGATTTTGATATCTCTACTGTCTTGAAGCTAATAACTGGGGATACAGCTTTCCAATAATTACGGTATTCTGTCTTTTCATCTTTTGTTAGACTAACTTTTTGAAAATCAGGAGAGTTATATATTGACTTATGAAGCTTATGGAATGCAGAATACGCTGACAAAAATTTCCAGCTCCCAACAACTTTATTTTTTACAATTTTTTTAGCTTGCATGCTTTACGCCCTCGTTTATTTTTTTGAAATAGTAGTAGGATCCAGACCCTAAAATTAATTGACCTATAAATATATTAGTAGCTCCTCCTAATAGTCCAAACTTATAAATAAGCGGGAAGGATAATATAAATCCTATGGTTGATGCTATTATTGTAATTCTCATTACTATCTTATCGTAACCTCTTGAGATTAAATAGTTAGTAGAGTAAACACTGTAGAAAACAATAGCTAAAAATCCAGCAATAAGAATATAAAAGACTTCTGAGTCAAAACTATACTTTATACCAATAATATCAAAAATATACTGATGTACTACTAATAAGAAAACTGAAATAGCTGCTATCAAAATTAAATAATACTTGCTAAAAACATCAAACTTTTCTTTATACCTAATTAAGTATGGAAAAGCCACACCTGATACCACAGAATTAAAGACAGTCAATAACTGTACAACTTGTCTTGTAGCACCAAAATAACCTGCAGATGCCTTACCTAGTATCATTCCAACAAGAAAATTGGTTGTATTATTAAAAAGAGTTGGAACGAATTGA
>NZ_JBPYDC010000516.1:0-1007 GCF_051847575.1 Psychrobacter sp. 1U2 | reverse complement strand
ACCTTCTTCAAGATCGCCCTCGAGCATACCAGATACCACTTGGACACCAAGATAAACTAGAATACCCCAAACGCCAGCGATTAATACAGCAGAAGCTTGCTCTGTACTAGCCCATGATACCGCTATCATCAAGATAATAAGTGCGACAAAGACACTCATAGCATCAACTTTACCCAGTTTTGCCAAACGGCTTTCAAGCCAGTGGAACCATAGGACTTCTTTTTCGTCAAATATAAAGTTTAAGAAAACCAGTAGTAAGAAAATACCACCAAACGCTGAGATTTCAGCATGGTGCGCCATCAGTCTGGCAGAGTACTCTTCTGGGTTGTATAAGGCTAGGTTGATCACTTCCATCATACCAAGGTCAGCGGTAACCGCGACAATGACGATAGGGAAGACCAAGCGCATACCAAATACGGCAATTAAAATACCAACGGTTAAGAAGATTTTTTTCCAAAATTCATCCCAGCCTTTGAGGACTGAGGCGTTGACCACCGCATTATCAAACGATAATGAAATCTCCATGACGGCCAAAATAGCAGTAATAGATAAGGTAGCTATCATGCCACCCATACCGCCATGTGAATATCCCCACCACGCCGCTACCGCTAAGGCAATGGCTGTAAAGATAAAGTCTAAATAAAAATGTCTCATGACACATCCTGTCTGGTTGCGTAAAGCTAAGGTCGGCCTATTATAGACACAAACCACAAAAAAGTGGCTATTGCTAACCACTTTTTATGCATAATTTTAATCGAAACATAAAGCATTATCAGTCGTTTGGCTACCAATAATAGTGACTGTTTTGTAGCTATACTCACTACTATTAATAGAGCAACCTATACTTTAGGTTTTGGATGTGATAGTTATTCTAATAGCAGTATAAGTACTGATTTTAGGACAACTCTAAATATCCACACCATACTGCTGACACATGGCTTGCAATCCACCTGAGTAGCCCTGTCCGACAGCACGGAATTTCCACTCGCCGTTGTGACGATACACTT
>NZ_JBPYDC010000515.1:0-1008 GCF_051847575.1 Psychrobacter sp. 1U2 | reverse complement strand
CCTCAAAAAGTATTTTGACCAATGATACGGGCCTAGCATCGCCTTTATGGCTAGTTGGTAGCTTGCTGCTCTTGACACTTGGCGAGTTGGCACTTAGTCCTGTAGGTCTGTCGTCAATGACGAAACTTGCACCAAAGGGCATGCAAGGACAGATGATGGGGCTTTTCTTTGCATCTTTAGCGATGGGTAATTTGGTTGCGGCATTCTTCGGTGGCAATGTGTCAGCTGATAAAATTGAAGGTCTACCAACATTATTTACCACAATGACCGTCTTTTTGGTGGTGACGGCTGCCATCTTGTTAATATTAGCAAAGCCTATCAATAATATGCTCAAAAAGAGCGAGCATGCTGATAAGGCTGTCCAATAAATAGCGCTTTAACGTTACTTTTGTACAGGCTATACGCTCAATAAAAGACAAATTTAAGACGTGTTACCAGTTGTGGGAACGCGTCTTATTGGTTTACTTGTTAAGATATTTGTCTAAGCTATTGAAAGCCTGCGCTGTGCCCAAACATCTAATGATGTTCTACTAAAATACTATACTACTCTTTGTAGCAGTTAGCCTCGTTTATTTGAATTTTTATGAAAACTTAGTGCTAGATATAAATGATCTAAATACTGATCGTTTACTTAATGCTCAAGATTTACCCGCTCGAATAAGACGACTAACCATAGTCGCCTCACGATAAAACCTCTCTAAAATCAATAAGGAAACATTCGATGAATAAACAAGCCATACATGATCGTATCGATAGCTTACGTAAAACTTTAGTCGCACAAGACCTTACCGCCATTATTGTACCGTCAGCCGATCCGCATTTATCTGAGTATTTACCGGAATATTGGCAAGCGCGGTTATGGTTGTCAGGGTTTACAGGCTCAGTTGGTACACTCGTTGTCACGGCCGATTTTGCAGGTCTATGGACTGATAGTCGCTATTGGGTACACGCCGCTGACCAGCTAGAAGGTACTGGTATTAGCTTAGAAAAGCTTGCTCCTGGTCAGCC
>NZ_JBPYDC010000514.1:0-1008 GCF_051847575.1 Psychrobacter sp. 1U2 | reverse complement strand
TATCGCGGCGACTTGGGCATTGCTTTAACAGATGTCGTTGGTATGGATGCATTCTTACGCGACTTTGATTTGTATTTTGCCAAGCTATTTGACGGCCTGCGTCACGACAGCGGAGATCCCTATATTTGGGGTGATAAAGCAATCACTCATTATAAAAAATTAAAGATAGACCCCAAGACCAAAATTTTGACCTTTAGTGACGGTCTGAATCTCAATAAGGCGTGGGAGCTGCATCAGTATTTTAAAGATCGTATCAAAACCAGCTTTGGCATCGGCACCAATCTCACTAATGATATGGGCATCACGCCAATTAATATCGTTCTTAAACTGGTTGAATGCAATGGGCAGCCAGTTGCTAAGTTGTCTGACAGCCCAGGTAAGACGATGATCAATAATGATACGTATCTTGCCTATTTGCGCCAAGTCTTTGAGGTCGATGAGCCAGAGTAACGACCGTCTAAAGATCGTTATTCTCTGTTTTCTCTTCCTCAGCAAATGCTGCATCTAATGCTTGTTGCACGGCATTGATACGAGTTTCGCATACGCGATAAGCGGCGATTGACTCTTCAACGGTTGTCATTAGGTT
The DNA here is from genome assembly GCF_051847575.1 of Psychrobacter sp. 1U2. Classification (NCBI taxonomy): domain Bacteria; kingdom Pseudomonadati; phylum Pseudomonadota; class Gammaproteobacteria; order Moraxellales; family Moraxellaceae; genus Psychrobacter; species Psychrobacter sp. 1U2. Next base: position 422 of record NZ_JBPYDC010000514.1, on the reverse strand, counting down.
ATCAATATCAGGCTCATCTTGTTGTTGTAGTTCAGCTGCATTGGTCTTTAGAATATCGTAAGCCGCCTTAAAGGTTTTTGGGGCGGCTTTTTTGCGTCGGCGAGCAGGGGTTGTCATAAGGTTTCCTAGTTTCTTGTAATGGTCTAAGTAGATAATATGGTTTGAGTAAGTAAATAATTATTAAAAACTGTTTTATGATTCGATTAGCGTATTAGCAGATTCTGTCATCTTGTTATTAGTTTTGATATCAATAATCTGCGCTTTTGCTTTACCGTCTTTTAAGACAATATGAATGGTCTGCTCGGGATAAAGCTGCGTACTGCTGGTCAATATCTGCTTATCTTTTGTATCAGTCAGCATGGTATAGCCTTGTTTGAGTACGCGAGACGGACGATGTAGTAGTACAATATCACGTAGATGCT
>NZ_JBPYDC010000513.1:0-1009 GCF_051847575.1 Psychrobacter sp. 1U2 | reverse complement strand
ATCAATCATATCGATATAGCCACCGACTTGGTCACGCGGTGCAAAAGGATGCACGTTTGCAAATTCAGGCCACGTAATAGGTAACATCTCGCTTGTAGCGTTTAGCTTCATCGTACAGCTACCGAGTGGAATCATACTGCGGTTCATCGCCAAATCTTTATCTTCAAGCGATTTTAAGTAACGCAGCATTTCGTGCTCGGTATGATGCGAGTTAAATACGGGATGAGTCAGTATATCGTCTGTACGTAAATGTTCTGCATTTAAAGAGACAGAGGCCGCTTCGGGTAGATCATGTGATTTATTGACAAACAACTGAGTTAAGACATTAAAGTCTTTTTCATCACTAATTTCACTAAATGATACACCCAGTTTATTTTCACTCAAACGCCATAAGTTGTAGCCAACATTGTCTGCATTCTCAAAGATTTGCGTGGCAAGCTTTTCTGAGCCACAATCAACTACCACGGTATCAAAAAACTGCTTATGAACGACGTTTAGTTGATTGTCGCTATCTGCAGTACTAATAACGTCAGCAAAAGCAGTCGCAAATGCATGAATACGAGTAGCGATACGCTTTACACCGCTTGGGCCATGATAGACGGCATACATGCCAGCAAGGTTAGCAAGCAATACTTGTGAGGTACAGATATTTGAGTTGGCTTTTTCGCGGCGGATATGCTGCTCACGAGTCTGTAGTGCCATACGTAGAGCGGTATTACCTTGTGAGTCTTTTGAAACCCCAATGATACGTCCAGGTGCTGAGCGTTTTGCTTTATCAGAGAAAGCAAAATAGGCAGCGTGTGGACCACCAAAGCCCATAGGAATACCAAAACGCTGCGTGCTACCTAGAGCAAGATCTGCGCCCATATCAGCAGGTGATTTTAATAATACCAAGCTCATGATGTCGCTGACGACTGACGTGTAGGTTTTATTTTGCTTAACGGCGCTAATAACATCGGTTAAGTCTTTAACATCACCCTCGACACCGACATATTGAAATAAGGCACCA
>NZ_JBPYDC010000512.1:0-1009 GCF_051847575.1 Psychrobacter sp. 1U2 | reverse complement strand
AAAACCTTTGCAAAAAAAATAGAAAACGGGGCTAACACCATAGCCTACGTTAACTTATAAATAGTGATATCTAAAATTAACAGTCATCCGCTGTATTTTTAAATAAAATGCGGGATAATAGAATAGTTACCAGCTGCTATATTTTTGACTCTAAATTTTATTGGCTTCAATCGTAAGACCAAAACCTTAATATGCCAAAACCGTTTAAACCCACACGTGTCCTAAATGATAATCCTTTTTTAAATACTGCACCCGTTGAAAAAACGGAGCGCCGTGCACTGCTGTGGAATATTCTAAAAAAGCTTGCTAGCTTTGCCGCGCCTTACAAAGTGTTAATCGTAGCCACTTTAATCTTAACCGTACTTGGCTCTTTTACCGCACAGGTCAATGCCTTTGTATTGCGTTATACCGTTGATACTTTAACTGAGATTGCCGCGCTTGCCGACCCTTGGCAGGCAGGTTTGCGTATGTTAGGTATTATTAGTGCAGTGTTGTTGACTAAAGAGATATTATCGATATTCATCTCTTTTGGTCAGCGTTTTTTTGGTGAGAAAATTCGTATTAATCTGTCACGCGATTTATCACAAAAGATTATAGAACGCATTCTCACCTACCGTATGGCGTTTTATACCAGTAGTCAAAACGATAGTGGCAAGCTGCAAACCCGCATCGATTATGGTGTGATGAGCCTGACCAGCCTAGTGCAAAACTTCTTTATTGATATGCTGCCACTGTTTGCCAGTGCCATTGTGTCGCTTATTATTATGTTCTCGACCAACTTTTGGATTGGCCTCGTTGGTTTGATTATCATACCCATTTACTTTTTTATTAGTCAAAAGCAAGCTAGGCGCTTACAAGGTTACCGCCGGCAGATGCGCGGCTTTCGGGAGGCCAAAAGCGGGCTTGTTATCTCGCTTATTAACTCTATTAGCGTGGTCAAATCCTTCGTCCGTGAGCCGATTGAGGCGCAAAAGCATCTAAAGATTCAAAAAGAGATGACAGGCAATCA
>NZ_JBPYDC010000511.1:0-1010 GCF_051847575.1 Psychrobacter sp. 1U2 | reverse complement strand
CACATAATAGCCTAAGCAGACTATATAACGTCTTAAAACTGGCTGAACAGCAAAAAGGACAATCGCTAACAGTCACTGACGAATTGATAAACAACGCTTATAATAGCGCGGCTGGACAAGATTTTATCAAAGCCATGAATGATGACTTTAATAGCTCGACAGCGATTAGTGTATTATTTGGGCTGGCACGTGATGTCAACAAAGCCATCAAAGCTGAAGATTTAGACACAGCATGGCGCTTGGCGCAGCATCTAAAAGCGTTGGCACAAGTACTCAATATTTTGCAGCAGCCAGTCCAACAGTTTTTGCAGGCAGTGATTGGTGATCAAGCAGATGATGGGTTAACCGATGCTGACATTGATGGATTAATCATTGAGCGTGCAAAGGCCAAAACCGATAAAAACTTTGCGCGTGCTGATGAAATACGCGAGCAACTAAAAGAGGCAGGTATTGAGCTTGAAGACAGCCGTACTGGTACAACATGGCGCCGTGCTTAAGCCGATTGCTGGTGACATTAAATACGTATATTAACAAATTAAGTCAGCTCTACGCTGGCTTTTTTTTGTGCGCTGTTTTAGTTTGATTTTATTTTTAAGATATCTTTTTATATGACATTCACAGATGTATAGGCGCTAATTTTATGACTAGCTTTACCAAAAATGATTTTGAAATGAAATCTTCTAAAGCTTATCTCATGATTGGTTTGCTAATTATTATAGCTGGCATCATTTATATGCCAGCTAAAGCTGCCTCAAGTGATACTGAGATACTCACTAACAAAGACAATGCACCTGCTACTAGAGCAGAGCAGTCAATAAACAGTCCAAATGGTTTTATAGAATATGCTGAACAAAAAGTTGAAACCCTTGAACAAGGTGGTTTTGAGCTGTCCGATACTATCAATGAGGCTTTATATAATGACGAGCGAGCAGCGATGCAGCAAACGGATAAGCTGCAAGGATATACCGGACTTACAGGTGGGCAAGACGCAAACTACTTTGTTTTAACGC
>NZ_JBPYDC010000510.1:0-1011 GCF_051847575.1 Psychrobacter sp. 1U2 | reverse complement strand
AGTCGGTTGCATCTACCAAGGTTTGATGCAATTGCTCTGCCAGCACTTTATCTTCAACCTCACTTCTCGCCAGCGTATCATTTTGTACTTGCAGCTTATCGAGTAGCGCATCCAAGCGCACATGGTCGCGACCCAATATCTCAAACCCTGCCTGTAGCTGTGGATACATCCTAATAAACTTAGGGAAAAACCCCTCGTCCTCAACGCCATGATGTTGGTGCAGTTTGAGCACGTGCATATTGATACGTTTCAGTATCTGTGAGCGATACTCTGACCAGTCGTACTCGCCAGATTGATAACCTTCACTAATCTGTGTCAAGATGCGTTGACGCTTGCGTATGTTAGTATGTACTTTTAGCCAGCCTGATGTTTTGTAGGCATAATCTGCGCTAAACCACTGATCTGGCGGTAGCTTATTGAATAAGAACAACCAATCCGCCTCAAGCCGACTATCGGGATGACGCGGTGACAAGCTAAACAAATCCTCATCTGCAACTGTTTTGACAGCACTATCTTCGTCAGCTATATTTTTGACAGCAACATTCTTAATAGTAATGTTCTGAGGTGACTTATCCATTGCCTTATCCTTGTGAATTACGTTTACCAGTTACGTTTGCTCAATTAATGCTTTTATTATCCAAACAGGCATTTACCAAAAAACGTAAAAGCTCATTAGAAATACTTAAATTATTCAAATAAATATGTAGAATATAAATATAGTCTAACAGCTAAAAATCAATGCCATGCTCGAGTCTGCAAACCTTGAATATGCATATACAGCCCCTACAAATAATAAAATAATCAACATGTTACATAACTTGGTCAGAACCTATGTACTGCCGTACTACTTACCATGTAGAATGAAACGCATAATGAAAAACACCCTTATAGAAGCAGTATCAAGCGATATATGGTCACCATTCATAGTAGTGTTTAAAATATAAAGGATAATCATGTTTATTGTAGATAACGCTGTGAATGCTCATAGGCATAACACTATCCCCACCCCAA
>NZ_JBPYDC010000509.1:0-1011 GCF_051847575.1 Psychrobacter sp. 1U2 | reverse complement strand
AGCGACTTTTGGCTCAATGCCAAACGCAGCGGCAGACTGTGCTGATTGGATAGCAATTTCAGCCAACTCTTCAGCCGTTGGATCGGGGTTAATAGCGCAGTCGCCATACACGACCACTTGCTCAGGCAGTAGCATAAAGAATACTGACGATACTAACGAGTACTGCGGGGCGGTCTTAATCAGCTGAAATGCAGGGCGTACAGTATTGGCTGTGGTATGAATTGCCCCTGACACCAGACCATCGACCTCATCCATTTGTAGCATGATAGTGCCTAGATAAACCGTATCTTGCAGATATTCAGCCGCCATCTCTTCTGTCGTTTTACCTTTACGGCGCTCAACGACTGCCGCGATATATTTATTCATATCAAGCGTATCAGGGTCAATGATCTCAAGCCCTTCTGGCAAGATTAAATCGCGGTTTTTGGCGACTTGCTCGACATCTTCGCGCTTAGCGAGCAGCACACAGTTAGCAATACCGCGGCTTTGACAGATACAGGCAGCTTCTACCGTGCGTGGTTCAGAGCCTTCTGGCAACACCACACGCTTTTTGGCATTTTGTGCTTTTACGACGACTTGATGACGAAAAGCGGCTGGCGATAAGCGCGGTTTGTGATCGCCGCTGAACTGCTCTTTGATCCAGCTTAAGTCTAAATGCGCCGCCACATAACGGGTAACATCTAGCGCGCGCTCGGTATCATCACTTGGAATCTCAGCGCTCATGTGCATAAGGTTTTGCACGGTCTCATAGCTATCAGTCTCGACACTCATGACAGGAATGCCAGTTTTGATCGCAGATTGCCATAGCTCAGTGACAGTCTCATTTGGCATCACGCCGCCTGTCAGTACTAAACCTGCCAATGGAACGCCATTAATACAAGCTAAGGCTGCGGCCAATAATAAATCATCACGATCGCCTGGTACGACAATCAAAGTACCACGATTAAAGACCTCATCGATACGTGCAATCGAGCGAGCTGTTAAACTGATATGATTGATTCGGCGCGTTTT
>NZ_JBPYDC010000508.1:0-1012 GCF_051847575.1 Psychrobacter sp. 1U2 | reverse complement strand
TGGGAGCCAACCTATCAAGCACGCCTGAATACTGAGAGTAAAGAGCTTAGCATCACAGCTTCTGCCGTCATCGCCCAACAAACGGGAGAGAACTGGTCAAATATACCCGTTACTTTGAGCACTGTTAATCCCAATCAAAATACTACTAGTCAGCTGCCAAAAGTACAGCGTTTATCTTTATATGAAGCGCTGCAAGCTAAACGCGCTAGGTATGCGCCAGTTGCTATGGAAGCTGTCCCTGTGGTTGTTTCTGCAAGCGATAACTATGGCGGCGCCGAGTCTGCTGCGAACATGGCACCGCTGCCAAGTTTTACTGTTAGTAGCCAAAACAAAAATGGTATTACTGAGTATCGTTTGCCGCAGCGCGTCAGCATCCCAAGTGATGGTAGACGGGTACGGACGGTCATTGATGAGCAATCTGGTAACAGTAAGCTGTGGCTACGCAGTACACCAAGTGTCGAGCAAGCCGCCTATTGGTACGCATCAGCGCCTTTTTTGACCCCAGCTTGGATCGATGGCTCATTACAGTTATATCGCGATGATAACTATGTCGGACAGTCGCGCTATAGCTATCAATCGCTAAAAGAGCAGGGCATTGGTTTTGGGATTGATCCTAACGTGTTAGTAAAGCAGCTGACCGATGAAGACAAACAAGGCGATAAAGGGGTGTTCAATCGTTTGCAAACCTTGACGACCAAACAGGCCTATCAATTTACCAATCAGCACAATCGCAGCGTGCATTTGCAAGTTTTAAGCGCTGAGCCTATCAGCCGCGATGAGGATATCAACGTTACAGCGACCCATACACCAGCAGTTACTGAGCAGGATTGGAATGACAATAAGGGCATGGTCGCTTGGGAGTTTGATTTGCCAAGTAGGCAATCGCGAGTGGTACAGTCTACTTATCAAATTAGCTACCCTGCCGATAAGAAGCTAAACACTAATTAATTATTAAAAATATAAAATAACAGTCGCGCTAAATGACAGGCTCTTAACAACTATAATTTTTAAA
>NZ_JBPYDC010000507.1:0-1014 GCF_051847575.1 Psychrobacter sp. 1U2 | reverse complement strand
CCAAAATGCCAATCGAAAAACGCATCTTTGATCCAAAAGACTTTGGCCTAAACAGCATTGGACACATGCGCTATTTTAGTAGTAGAACCAACGCTAAAGCTCCTAAACTGTGGCAAATGGCAGTGGATTGGCTAAACGAGCAATCACAATAAATATAATGCATCTTATATTCAAACCGCTTATTTATTTGTTGATGCTATTAGCCTCTTCTGCCTTGAGGCGCTTAGTCAAAGCAGAATGCAATGACGGTGTCATGTTATGAATGTTGCCTAGCATCCACTTAACGTAACCAATAGGTACTTCTTTAATAAGCTTGCCTTTATACTTACCAAATGGCATCTTCGCGACTGGGTTGGCGGTGTTCGAAATCTTGTGCGCTGTCTCAAAATCTATGGGCTTGATTTGTAGGCGCTCACAGCAAGCTTGGTAAAGCAAATAACACATGCGCGCATCACCTAGTGCATCATGTGCAGCAATGGTCATTTTGCTAGCTTCCTCTTGTCCCAATAACTGCTCAATACATTTGGACTGCCCATAATAGCGCCATTCTGGAAAAGCGACGCGCGCCAGTCGCACGGTACAAATCAGCTTAGCAGACGGCCTACCGATCACTCGCCAATCAAAGCGTACGTTATGGCCAATCAGATACTGCGGCAAGTCAAATTCATCCAATTCAAAACGCTCAAGTCCAGCGACATCATCATCGGTAATGCCATGAACTTTGATCACAATTGGTGATATAGGACGGCCACTGTTAAAGTATTTCATCCACTCAAACCCACTGGCCACATTAATGGTTGCAACTTGGATAGGTCGTGGATCTCGACCTTGGTCGGTTTCAGTATCAATAACAAGCGCAGTATCAGTCATAAAAAACCAGTCATCAGTATTAGTCCCAAAAGAGTCAGTCAAGAATCTAGCCAATTCACTATAAAATCTATGCCAGTAGTAAATTCTTATAAAAGTATCGATTTTTTTCTATACTAACTATAGTATTGTCATATGCATGCTCAG
>NZ_JBPYDC010000506.1:0-1015 GCF_051847575.1 Psychrobacter sp. 1U2 | reverse complement strand
ATATAGAGCCTTCGACAATTTTTTAGTACGTTCTAGAACGTCATTTTCATCCCAAACAGTGTTGTCTAAGAAGAACTTAGATAATGGGTAGCCTGCTTGTCTCAATATATCTATTTTTTCAGCTGGCTCTTTATCTTTTAGTCTATGACCATTAGTATTAGAATCTGTTAAAATCAGATTTCCAATACTACCTATTATATCCGAATCCATTCCAGTTTTTATTTTAGCTTCAGGTATTAAATGTTCTATTGTTAAGTTGTCATGATCTATATCTAAACCATTAGTATTATTCCCAACTAATCTTCTCAAGGCATATTTAATAATAGATTTGCTTTTAGTTCTATTAGATAAATAAATCAGCTCTAAAAATTTGACTTCAAACTCTTCGTATGAAGGTAGCTTGTCCTCTAGTTTTCGACTCAAGCTTGTTAAAATTTTCTGAATTTCATTTTCATCATTAGTAGTAGACAAATTAATTGCATGTTGTGAATACATTGACGCAATACTTCCTGATGAACGCTGTTGTGTTATTGCATTAAATACGAAATGAAAGTGCTCGATTTTATTGAGCATAGTTTTTAATTGTTTTAAAGTGATATTTCTTTGTGTATATGCCGAAAGTAAAGAAAGTACGAATGAATACTGCTGTTTAACTTTGAAACTATTTAAGGATTCTAATGAAAGTTTTATTTCAAACTGCTCCTTAGTCCATAACATGTTTTCAGGACTAAGCATTTTGCAATAATCTATAGCAGATTGACTTAAACTCTCTAGTAGCTCTTTCGCATTTTCAGGTGATTTCAACACATAATCTTTGACATATGCAAACAATTTTTTTTCAGTAGTGTACTCTTGCTTTGAAATCCAGTAATGCAAAAGAAAAGTATCTATAGCATTATTCTCAGATATATCATCAAATCCTTTTATAAGTATGTTCCAAGCTTGTTTTGGACTATCATAAGTATTATTCGAAGATTTTATAGTTTTTAAAAGTAAGTTTTTGACAAGATCTGAA
>NZ_JBPYDC010000505.1:0-1016 GCF_051847575.1 Psychrobacter sp. 1U2 | reverse complement strand
TTGGTTTTTAGGCCACCGAAAGTTAGCGCATCAACACGCTGATCAACATTTTCTGATCTAGAGGCGGCGAGTAGTACTTGAACCAAATTGTTATCAACTAATGAGGGGCCTAGTACTTCAAAGTCTAGATTGACTTCTTCTAGTGGGTAAGGAATATACTGATCAGCGTCCAAACGTATTTGAGCTTCACGTTCGATATCGCTCAGCCCTCGATCCATATCAATAATCTTGGTAATGACTGCTGAACCTGTGACAGCTGTAGCACCATTGCCACTTGTCGTTTGGCAACGTTTTGTCAAACGAGCGATAGCGTCACCAACCGCTTCAGTATCTACAATAAGTTTATCGACGACTGTACCGGGTAGCAGCCCCTCAACTCCATATGACTTAAGGTGAAATATTCCTTGCTGACGTCGTATATCAACTAGCTTTACGGAGGTAGCACAGATATCTATCCCGACCAAATGCCGATTCTTAGAAGAAAGTAGCCTCACAGACGTTTTACCTTATATATAGTTACATTCTGATAGTTATCAGTAATAATTTACTACAATACTTTACTTAACAGACATATTCAAGCATTTAACGGTTCAGTTTGGATAAATTACACTTTTAGGATGACCTGTCTGTTTTCTTCACTGTATAATGAGATATTTGTTGCAAATTTTATTTGATAAGCCTGATTATGACCAAAAGAAACGCTACTGCTCGCCTCGTTCACTTTTTGGTGGGGATTGTTATTGCCTGTCTGGCACTTGCAATTATCCTTGCATTAACTGTGCCAATTGGCTTCTACGGTATGGCTATGTATTTGTCGCCAACCTTACCCAGTACTCAAGAAATAAAAACAGCCAGCCTTGAGATGCCACTGCAAATATATAGTAGTGATGACAAGCTTATTGGCCAATATGGTAATCGCTTATCGCTTCCAGTTACCTTTGAAGAAATTCCTAAAAATTTGACCAATGCCTTTTTGGCTGCTGAAGACTCATCGTTCTTTCAACATAGTGGTATTA
>NZ_JBPYDC010000504.1:0-1018 GCF_051847575.1 Psychrobacter sp. 1U2 | reverse complement strand
TGATAATACCCCGCCCACGGGCAAAGATATCCATGCGCTAGATATCGGCTACGGGTGCCAGCGCCATCTACCCTATTATCGGCAGTCAAAGCTATGGCTGGCGCTTTACTGCAAGCGATATTGACCCCGTTTCTGTCAATACCGCAAGCGTTATTTGTCAGGCGAACCCAAAACTAAAAGGCGCGATTAAGGTCAAACTGCAACCCGAGCCAAAATATATTTTTAAAAATATCATTGGACGTCAAGACTACTTTGATGTGGTGGTTTGTAATCCGCCCTTCCATGCCTCCTTGGATGAAGCCTTGCAAGCAAATAGCCGTAAACAACACAATCTACAAAGACACCGGGGCAAAAACGAAAGTACACAAATCAGTCGTCACTCTACAAAGTCAGGTAATGCCGCGCAAAACCTCAACTTTGGCGGTCAACATAAAGAATTATGGTCTGAAGGTGGTGAAATTGCTTTTTTGAGTAATATGATAAAAGAGAGCCAAAACTATGCTGAGCATGTTGGTTGGTTTACTAGCCTAGTCTCAAAATCTGAGAATGTAAAACCGTTACAGCAATTATTAAAAGAGCTTGGCGTCGCGCAGATGCGTATTATTGAGATGAGCCAAGGACAAAAAAACACCCGTGTCTTAGCATGGCGATTTAGTATTGACGAAGCATAATCATTGCCAAAGCGTATTAACAGAGTTTCACGTGAAACAAAAAAGCCGCTATAAAGATTTATAGCGGCTTTTTATTTGAGCATAAAATAACGTATCTATTTAGCTAAAAAACATAATTTTGAGCCCAATCAAAACCAATACGATGCCGCCGAGTGCTTCTGCTTTATCTTCAAGATCCGTACCTGATTTTTTGCCCAAATAGATGCCCACTGCGCTAAAGATAGCCGTGACAATCGCGATGATCACACAAGCAAACCACGCATCAAGATCGAGTAGGTTTAAAGTAAAACCAGCCGCCATGGCATCGATACTGGTGGCAATCGCGAGGGTAAACATGGTGCGATGAT
>NZ_JBPYDC010000503.1:0-1018 GCF_051847575.1 Psychrobacter sp. 1U2 | reverse complement strand
TAACATTACGCGTACAAATGAAATTTAATATTTAAGGTAGGCTATATAGATGTTATCAGCTGTGCTTGTTATCTAATAAGAACAATGAGTATATAAAGTTGATAATTGAGGATTATTATTAAGCAGTTATTATTTGTTAATATACTGAAAATTATTATTGCATGTCTTATTTGCTACCTATAAAATAGCGCCACCATGTATTTTGACATGCATTATTTATGAGGGGTTTATTATGTTAAAACGTCATTTGTTACTTGCTAGTGTCCTTGCTGGTACGTTTGCAGTCACTGCGTGTAGTCAACAAACCGAAGAGCAAACAGAAGCTGCGGTTGAATCTGCGGGTGATGATGTTGCTGCCAATACAGAAGAAGCTGCTAATGAAACTGAAGCTGCTGCACAAGAAGCTGAAGTAGCGGCTCAAGAAGCTGGTACAGAAGTCGCTGAAGGCGCTGAAACAGCTGGTGCTGCTGCTACTAATGCTTTAGAAAATACTGGTGATGCTATTGCTGAAGGCGCAAACGAAGTTGTCGAAGGTACTGCTGCAGCGGTATCTGAAGGTGCTGACGCTGTTGCTGAAGGTGCAAACGAAGTTGAAGTTGAAGCTGAGCAACAATACTAAGTAATTTAGCTTAGTAATCTAATAGTCAATATATTGATTACTGTTAGATGAGACGTTAAGCTATAATCATTAGACGAATACTTACTCTATAAGCCCTGAAAAATTTAAAAAGCCTTGACAGTAGTCAGGGCTTTTTTGTGTTCGTTATTTGACATAGACCATGAAAGTTAGATTACTGTAAATATCAACGACTTGGAAAACTGACCAGATAAATAAATACTGGTGTAACTGCTACGAGGCGTAGATAATTTTTGCTATAATCACCCCGCTATAATTTGGGTAAGTAAACACTGTGATTATTGTTTATGGTTGCAGTTTGTGCTTAACGCTGAGTAATTGTTAGGTTTAATCTGATTTTTAAGCTTACTCTATTTTTTAGTATACCTATCATGTTAAGTG
>NZ_JBPYDC010000502.1:0-1019 GCF_051847575.1 Psychrobacter sp. 1U2 | reverse complement strand
GCGCAGCAATTGAATCGCTTGACTCAGCTGCGTAGAGAGCGCTGCTGGCAGTTGGGTGATAAGCTGCCTATAAGTAATAAAGTCTATCTTTTCAGCACCAGCCAATGGCGTCTGCAATACGGTTGACTTATGAGAGTCTTCAGTTAAGTGAGGAATAGCAATGCCGTGAGTTTGCGCATAATCGTAAGTAATGGCAATGGTAGCGGGTACATCATTGCCATCAATCGACTCGGGATCAGTATTCAACTCTTGTAATTCACCTGTTTCCCAGTGACTTGCTGCTAAGCTTGCCAGTAACTCAACACGGCCAACCTGATAAAGCTTACTTGATGACTCTGCTGCTTGGTCTTTTGTGACAGTATCGTTTTCAATAGCCAAAACAGGAACTTGCACAGGCCACCAGCCTTTTGCAGTATAGCGGCACAGTACAGTCTCGTTATCAATTACAAAAGCGGTGGTCATAAATAGCTATCCAAAGCAGCAAAAGGGTTGATAAAAAGTTGCTTATATTTATCTGCAACGATTAAGCGGCAAGTAGTTGGCTCAAACTATCCTGAGCAACATCAAGCGATTTTTTGCTCACAGGATGGTTGTTCTCAAAACCATCCAAGCGATAGTCTACTGCCATAAGTACATCAGCTATATGAGCAAGTGTACGATCATCTATACTTTGACCATTTTCAAGGCGTTTTTGCATATTGATGGTCAACTGATTAAGCATATTTGCAGGTGTAGGCAATTGTAAGAAGCGTATTGCACCCGCGACTTGATGTATCAGATCAGGTATATTTTCAAGGTTAAGCAGGTCGCGATTGTCATCCAATAAATAGTCGTTAATTGCTTGCTCTGCACTTGATATGGCTGTACGACTCTCTTGTACCAACGTATCATAGGCCGTATCGATTTGGTGTAATGAGATATGCTGACTGTGCGTTGCCAAATGAATAGCGCCTGGCGTGTGTATTTTCGCCATCGCGTTCGAAGCATTCTCGGCATGCATTAGCGCCAATAGCAGAGAG
>NZ_JBPYDC010000501.1:0-1020 GCF_051847575.1 Psychrobacter sp. 1U2 | reverse complement strand
ACGCGCACCGACACTCCAAGATACCGACATCGTAGCAGCCTCCTCAATATAAGGCATCAATACATCAATATTAAGCTCATTAGTGCGTACGATTAAAGATTTAATCGCCTCTAAATTATCAGGTTTATTAATCTCATTTACATAATCGCGTGCAAGGCGCGTCATATCAGGCGCTACAAATTCAGCAATCTCAATCGATTTTGCAGAAGTACCAAAGTTATGAATACCTATTTTGCAACCTATATCGCTTAAAGCAGCAAACTGAGATTTGGCAATCGTCAGATGATTGGCCACATCTTGCTCATTAAACTGTAGTGTCAATGCCCCAGATACGCCCCCCACCGCTTTTATCAACTGGCCAGCCACACTTGGCAGCTTTTTATCAACTAATGACGCGCTGGTCAATTGTATCAACACGCGCGCTTCAGGATGAGTCTTGCGCACCTCATTTAATTGTTTGCAGGCATTGATTAATATCCAGCGATCTATTTTTTCGCGTAAGTGGTGCGTCTTGGCGACTGTCATAAACTTGTCAGGTGTCAGTACCGTATTTTCAGCATCGGCTAATGGTAGACGCAGGTAAACTTCAAAGAAGTCACTACGATCTTGATTAATATCATAGATTGGCTGAAAAAATAGCTCAAAGCGATTGTGGGTGATCGCGCTGACTAGATATTCAGCTAAAGCGCTATCATCACTGTTTGCATGCTCACTTGGATCATACAAGTGATAAGCGTTGCCCTGATTTGCCGTTTCAACTCTGATATGGTTGATCGCATCAACTGCACGATCAAACAAGACTTGCGGTTCAGCGGCATTGGATTCTATTTTGACGATACCAATACTCACAGTCGTACTGGTTGTGCGTTTATCGACTTCGATGAGCATATCGCTGATATGCCGGCGGATACTCTCAGCAAGATCGACCAGCGCTTTAGATGATAAATCTTCAATTAACACTGTAAATGCTGTGTCACTAAAGCGGCTAATGTGCCCCTCTGCTACCGTTTGCTCAAGCAT
>NZ_JBPYDC010000500.1:0-1021 GCF_051847575.1 Psychrobacter sp. 1U2 | reverse complement strand
TGGTTTATTTATCAGTAGGATGTATTAATAGTGGTCAATTATTTACTAACGATACTGCTGCAAAAAGTCTATAAAACTTTCAGTCTCAGCTGTTTCAACTTCTGCTTGCTGCAAAATAGATTTTTCTGCCAGCACCTCATATTTGGCTTGGGTGTTTGGACTAAGCGTCTGCTGTAACAATGAATCACGATGCTGCTGTGCCAAGGTAAAACCAAGCTGCCATAGACTGCCAAGTCTTTTGCTATCGGAGTTTACTTGTGCAGAAATGGTCGACTCAGGATGCCCTGCCTTTCCTTGCATCAACGCCACAGCTGCACGGTAATCATTACCGCCATAATGTGCATCGAGCAATGCTGCCAGTGGCTGCATACGTTCTAAATGTACCAGCATCCAGCTCTCAAGCAATTGCTCTTCACCATCATTGATAATGTGCAAGCCTTCACGACGGCCTTCATTTACCACGCGCTCAAGATTAATGGCCAGTGCTTCTTCTTCGTCAGGGAGCAGATCAGGGGAGTCGCTTAACAGACAGTACAGCGCCATCACTTCTAAGAAACAGGCGCTAGAAAGACGAATACCAATATCACTATAGGGGTCGAGATCGATGGCGCGGAACTCAACGTAGGCAATGCCGCGACGCTCAAGCGCTTCGGTTGGTGTCTCGCCACTCATGGCAATTTGTTTTGGGCGAATGGGGCTATAATACTCGTTTTCTATTTGCAAAATATGATCATTAATCTGAATAGGATTACCATTAGTATCATTTAAACCCAACGCCTTGAAACTCTCATGCGGCGTCTGAATAGCACGGCGTAACCCTTTGATATACTCAGGCAAGTTGTTATAGCGGATGTCTAGCTGCTCTTGCACACTATTGGTATAGCCAAGCTTGCCCATACGTAGGCTGGTGGCAGCAGGTCTATAATAAGTTGACTCATTTAGCAGTTCTAAGTCATGTTCACGTCCGGCCACAAAACAAGGACAAACGCTTGGGCTGGCGCCCAGTAGATATAGTACCAAA
>NZ_JBPYDC010000499.1:0-1022 GCF_051847575.1 Psychrobacter sp. 1U2 | reverse complement strand
CAGATATTGTTGAGCAAGCGCAGTCGAATTCAGCTATGGCCTCGAAAAGTAACATATTACCGACCCTGACAGATTTTAACTATGTGGTTTTGGGCGCGCGCCTAGCCAATATAGTGGCAGAAAAACAGTTGCACTACTGGCAAGTAGAAGACTTATCCCCTACGACTATTTTGGCTGCTATTAAGCAGGGCCGGTTGATAAAAATAAAACCGTAAACTTGTCTTATTCCTTTGTTTTGAAATGTTCTTAAAACTATAAATGCCATAAAAACTATTGATAACGGTACCGCTTTATGTCAACCAAGTTTAAAAAGTCTACAGCAAATGACTTGTCGGTAAATCAACAGCGGCGGCAGGCAAGTATGTTGCTATTACGGTTGCAATGGTTGTTTATTCTATTATTGGTTATCGCTTTGGTTTGGCTATATATTGCTCAGCAGCGTTTTCAAAATCAAATCAATGAACGTCTACAAAGTAACGAGCATATGGTCAGTCGTTTAAATGAGATAGATGACCGTCTGTTTGCCATCAGTCAGCAAACTTTACCAGAGCCGAGTACAACAACAAACAGCCAAGCACAAAATCAACTTGATCTATTACGTATTCAAATCAAGGCGGTCGATAAATTAATAGCAGATAACAATTATAAAGGCTCAATTGATTTGTTACAGGGTCTACTGTGGCAGTTATCGCAAGATAATAATGAGATATCACCAGCACTAACTATGGTTATCAAACAAAGTTTGTCCAAAGATATCGAGCGTCTACAAGCACAAAGCTCGCAGCCTAATCCTTGGCAGCTACAGAATCTCGCCATTCAAACTATTCAGGAATTTTTGCGCAGTTATGCGCGTAACAGTAATCAGAACAACAGCGCAGCACTTACTGGTCAACAGTTAACTGGTTATGAAGTCATTATGACTTTAAATTTGGCCATTCAAGCCGGTAATATGCGTGAGCAAAACCAGCTGACTGGTTATTTAAACCAAGCACGGGCACAGTTACAGACTTTAGTTAAAGATA
>NZ_JBPYDC010000498.1:0-1022 GCF_051847575.1 Psychrobacter sp. 1U2 | reverse complement strand
GTATTTGCCAGAGCTTAAAAACCATGCGCGTTATTTAACCAGCGAGCTGCGTTTGATGAATAGTGCGAGAATAGACTGGCAGGACAATCCAAAGATGCAACAATGGCTGTATCGCAACTCACACGTGGTAGTCGTTGATAATCCTAGTGACTTTCCACAAGTTGAAAACAAAGTTTTTGTAGGAGTATTCACTGACGTTTTACAACGTGAAATTGGAGCACAATTAGGACGACCAGTTGAAGTATATTTTAAATTTAAGCCCACACCTCAGCTATGGGTACAAGACAGCCGCGACCAAAGCTTTTGGATTCGTGAGCCCGTTGTCTATTATTCACAATATAGCCCAACATTATTGGCGTTATTCTTGTTAGGTTTGCCAATTTTGACTTTGTTAACGATCATCTTACTAGCACGTCAGCTAAACCGCCCGCTTCGTTACTTACAACGTGCTGCAACCAATTACATTCGTCTCGGTCATGCGACTACTTTGCCAACGCGTACAGGACCTACTGAGATACGCCAGGTCAATACGGCGTTCAATCGTCTATTTACAACGCTTAGTCAAGCGCAAAAAGAACGCACGATCATGCTGGCTGGTATCTCACATGATCTACGCACACCGCTAACACGCATGCGTTTAACCGCTGAGATGTTGCCTGATGACTTTTTCCGTGAGGGATTGATTTATGATATTGAAGACATGGATGCAATTTTAGAGCAGTTTATCTCTTTTATGAAAGATGGATCTGATGAGCCTGTACGCCTTACCAATTTAGACACGATATTTAATGAGATTATTGTACAGTTTGCGCCTATGCCGTTTATTTACCAATCAGAGCTTCAAAAAGCTGTACCAATACGTCCCTTGTCCATAAAGCGCTTAGTTATAAACCTTGTGAACAATGCAAATCGTTACGGTAAGCCGCCGATTTATTTGTCTGCCAGTATCGTACCGACCTTTATTGAAACGGTTGTTACAGAAGATACTGATATTGTGACCGAAAGCGAGGTAAATCAAGAAG
>NZ_JBPYDC010000497.1:0-1023 GCF_051847575.1 Psychrobacter sp. 1U2 | reverse complement strand
AAATTCTTTGAAAAATATACCGTCAAAGAGCTCCAGAAATGGAACGGCTACGAGATTGAGCATAGTGGTCGTTTATCAGAACCGCTTCGGTATGATGCAGCGCAGGACCGCTATCTCCCTATCTCTTGGCAGGCTGCTTATGAGATTATCGCGAAAGAGTTGAATAAGCTTGACTCGCCAGATGACGCTTTATTTTATACCTCAGGGCGAGTAACGAACGAGCCTGCCTTTATGTATCAGCTGTTTGTACGCTGTTTTGGCACCAATAACTTGCCTGATTGCTCCAATATGTGCCATGAGCCAACATCCGTTATGCTGGGTAAGCAATTGGGTGTCGGCAAAGCCACGGTCATGCTTGAAGATTTTGAAAAGGCCAAACTGCTGTTATCTTTTGGACATAATCCAGCCACCAATCATCCACGCATGCTTGAGATGCTGGCACACGCGCATAAAGAAGGCTGCCGAATCATCTCTATCAATCCGATGCGCGAACAAGGCTTAAAGGCTTTTAGAAATCCGCAAAAACCCACGCACATGGCAGCAGGTCAAAGTGATGAGATGACTGATGAAGTCGTCCAGATTCAAATTGGTGGCGATACGGCTTTGTTAGCGGGTATGGCCAAATGGCTGGTCGAGCATGACAAAATTGATCACAATTTTATTACCGAGCACACCTCAGGTTTTGAGGCATTAAAAGAATGGCTAACCGAGCAAACTTGGACAGATATTGAGCGCGGTAGTGGTATTGTACAAGCAGAGATTGTCAAACTGGCAAAATTGGTTGCCGATAGTCCAGCGACGATATGTACTTGGGGCATGGGCGTTACGCAACATGTGCAGGGCGAAGACAATGTGGCTATGATTACCAACTTGCTGCTGCTTATGGGCATGATAGGTATTGATGGTGCTGGCGCTTCGCCAATTCGCGGGCACTCTAATGTGCAGGGCGATAGAACCATGGGTATTCATGAACGCCCTAAGCAAAAACTTTTAGACAGCCTTGAGCGGGTGTTTGAACGTTCG
>NZ_JBPYDC010000496.1:0-1024 GCF_051847575.1 Psychrobacter sp. 1U2 | reverse complement strand
CCAAAGCCTTGATAAGCATTGGAAAGAGCATTTAACACAGATGGATCAGCTACGTAAAGGCATTCACTTGCGTGGCTATGCACAAAAGAACCCTGAGCAAGAATATAAGCGTGAGTCCTTTGAGCTGTTTCAGATGATGCTAGGTGCTATCAAATCAGAGACAGTGCAAGATCTATCACGTGTCCATATTCCAACTAAAGAAGAGTTAGAAGCACTAGAAGCGCAGCAACGTGCAGATGCTGAGCGCATGAAAATGCAGTTCGAGCATAACGATGTCGATAACTTATCAGGTGAACCGCAACCAACGCCGCGCCCTCAAAACCAAGGTGAACGGGCAAACGGTCAGGTGCGTGTCAATCTTGCTGGAGGCGTAGCAGCAGGCGTAAGTGCAGGAGTCAGTATTCCTGATAATGCAAGTGACGCTGAACCAAACCCGTATGCCGGTATGAATATCAGCCGTAACGCGCCTTGTCCTTGTGGTTCTAGTCTAAAATATAAACAATGCCATGGAAAAATCTAACACCAAAAATTATACCTAATTGCGTATTTTAATTACCTATCCCTGTTAGCAGCGATAGGTATTTTTATGCAAAAACATTGGCTACCTAACGTAGGCTATGGATAGGCCCGTATGATTATCAAATAAGAATTTTGATAATTTGTCATGACTGTTTACAAATTCAACATAGGCGAATATAGGCGGACACGCTATAGTATTTACCATAACAATCTGGGAGACAATGATGAATCTAGGACAATTAAAACAATTACGTATGACGGCTTTGATGACAGGTTTACTCGCTAGTGCGATTAGCATCAGTGCTTGTCAGCAGCAGCAAGAGCCAGAGCCGAGCCTAGAGGATAGCATCAACGCTGAAGAGTCAGTACCAATGTCAGCTGATCCAGCAGACCCTAGTGATACCGTCGTCGCGACTGAGGATGCTTCGTTAAATGAAGTGCAGGATGATACGATTGCCAATGTTAATACTGATCTGACTCAAATAACTTATTTGTGTACACCTGC
>NZ_JBPYDC010000495.1:0-1025 GCF_051847575.1 Psychrobacter sp. 1U2 | reverse complement strand
TACAGATGGCGCTGGCCTTCATCGCCCAGTTCATCGTATCGCGATTGACCTGTTGCAAGAGGCCACCGCCCATACCAAAGGTAATATTCTCTGCGCTAAAGCCAGCGTTCATCACGACATCGATGATTTTACTCAAACTTTGCGGGCTAATACCGTCTCCTTGGATAATACGTACGTAATCAGGCAAGACTTTATAGCCTTTGCTGTTAAGGGTCGTGCCAAACCTTACTGCTAAGCGCTCTAATGCCTCACGTACCACTTTGGTCGGCTCGCCACTATCTGGTCGAATAACCAAGGTGCCACCCATATTTTTGACATCGTCTTTTAACGCCTTGCCCCAGATATTATCAATAGCATTCCACAAATCATAGCTATCAGAAACTACTGAAAAGGCTTTATCTTTGCCACCAAACTGTTCAATCATATTGGAAAAAGCCGCAGTCTCTCCATCGCGGCCCCAGGCAGTCATGGTGCTGTGTTCAGCGGCAGGAATGGAAAACGCTGGCATGTCATTGTTCATTTGATACCAACGACTAGCAGCAACCAAAGCAGCCATAGAGTCAGTACCGGCAAAATTAACCAAATGTGCTAAGCTACCGAGTGCCACCGACTCATGACTAGAAGCGCCGCGTGAGCCAAAATCATGCAAACGAAAGATGAGAGATTCTAAATTATCAGCAGACTTCTCTAACGCGCGGCGGATAACGCCTTTACAATAATGTGACACGCTAGCGACAGTGGAGGGGTACCAGATGGCACGCAGTAGGGCAGTTTCGATATAGCTTGGTAACCAATAAAACTCAGGATCCGTATTGGTAATTTGGCAAACGACATTGGATACAGGCACGATACTGCCTTCAGGCACAGCCTCGATACGCAGAGGCAAATAACCACCATGCTTATCGACCAAACGCTCCCAGCCAGCACGATTAAACGTCAAACCGTGAGCATGAATCACGGTTTCAGCTTCATCAATATCTTGATGAGTGATAGGGGTACTTAAATATTCTTTAATAAAGGCTTGC
>NZ_JBPYDC010000494.1:0-1025 GCF_051847575.1 Psychrobacter sp. 1U2 | reverse complement strand
CGGCGCTGGTGAAGCGACTTTCAGCTCTGCTGCTGCCGAAGTCTCGCATCCTGCCAAGCAGGGTTTGGTACAGGGATTTTCGATCTATGTTGACACTGTCCTCGTCTGTACTGCGACTGCATTGATGATCTTATCTACAGGTATGTACAATGTCATTCCGGCAGAAGGTATGACATTGGTTGAAAACATGCCAGGCGTTGCCGCTGGTACAGCATTTACTCAAGCAGCGGTATCAACCGTATTTAGCCAATATGGCAGCGGTTTTGTGGCCATTGCTATCTTTCTATTTGCTTTCACCTGCTTAATAGCTTATTACTACATCGCTGAAACTACCTTGGTATTTTTGGATAGCAATCTGCGTTATCCTGTATTAAAGCCAATACTAAAAATTGTATTTTTAGCCATCTGCTTTTCTGGTAGCGTGCAATCTATTGGCATGATGTGGGCGCTTGGTGATATTGGCTTCGGTAGTATGTGTTACCTAAACTTCATTGCTATCTTACTGCTTAGCAAAACCGCATTAAAAGTTCTAAAAGACTATGATGAACAGAAAAAGTTAGGACTTGATCCAATATTTGATCCCAGAAAAGTAGGCATCGAAAACGCAGACTTCTGGATAGAGTATAGTGATAAGTACGGTAAGCGTTAAACCCTAAAAGACCTTATCCATAGTTAAAAATATAGAGCCCTTTGCATTTCATGTGGAGGGCTCTTTTATTCGAATAGAGCATATTGCTTTAAGCTCTTGGACTGAGTATATTGGATTCAATTAGCTGACAGTCATGACATTAACTACTCTATCCTTAACTACTCTATCCTCTTTAAACTCAGCACATGAGCACTATCGAGAGTCTTTATGATTACTTCAAATTTTGACTTACACATTATTGGTGGCGGTATTATTGGGCTTGCGACTGCAGTGATATTACAAGCACGAGGAGTAAAGGTAGTATTGTTGGAGGCAAATGAAGTTGGACAAGGCGCGTCATTTGGCAATGCCGGACATATCGCGCCAGAACATGTAT
>NZ_JBPYDC010000493.1:0-1026 GCF_051847575.1 Psychrobacter sp. 1U2 | reverse complement strand
ACTTGGTCGAGCTCGTTATATGAAGTGTGAGTCACAAATCGTCCGTCAGCTGCAGCTACTGATTTTGGTGCATGAACAGCAGTTATACGACCAAGCTCATCTATCTCATTACGCACCGTAATCTCAAAACCGCCGACATCGACAACAATTTGCCGCAAATGTCCAAAAGATAATTCGTTTTGATCTTCAAAAAAGCTCCATTGTGTAACTACACCAACTGGATTTATTGAGCGTAGCAATCGGCCTTTTGGATCGTAATCGGTAAATAGTTCAACAACGATTGGTTGTGGTTGATCATCGGGCAAGTGTGGCTGAGGGTATTCGATTTTTGAAAGAAGTTTGGTGATTCCCGTGTTGGTGTTTCCCATATACCTATAATGGGTAAGCGTATCGTCATACGATTGAAGTTCGTTTGCATCAGGGTCAGCACTTTCGGTATATCGGGGGTCAGAAATAGTGAGTAGCTGACCAAATTCATCTTCATAAGTCATTTTGACAATGATATCTTGGCTTCGATCTATAGTTGTAGGGAAGTGACCATCAAGGATGTCAGGGAAATTTCCCCATATACCTTGTGTTAGAGTAAAGCTATTAAAATTTGCATAGCCACCACGTCGAGTGATGGTAAGGATTTTTCCGAAGGCTTGGCGCTCTCTCCAAGTCAATGGGTCTGTCGGGATATCTCCATTTGCCGTCAACGGATGATGACGAGTAAAATAATCTCGTCCGAATAGATATTGGGTCAAAACACCTTCAGGACTCAGTGATGAAACGACATTGCCATCTCGATCATAACGGTACTGTTCGACTAGTTTTCGTAGTAGACCATTCTCAATGACACACTGTTCTCGCTGCAATAAATTTCCAAACTTATTATATACGTGACATATAGATTGGCCGTTTCTTTCAATCAGGGTGGTTTTATTGGTTGGTCGCTGTTCTTCTGGATAAACAACATCAAAAGCTTGATCGATGATCTCATACGTAAATTGATATTGACCGCCGCCTTGACGTTGCCGAGTGACA
>NZ_JBPYDC010000492.1:0-1028 GCF_051847575.1 Psychrobacter sp. 1U2 | reverse complement strand
GATGCCCTGACAGAAGCTGAAGCTGCTGAAGGGTATGTACTCACCTGTCAGATGATTCCAGAAAGCGACTGCGTGATCAAAGTACCAACCTCCTCTGAAGCCTGCAAAGTCGGCAAGTCTGTATTCAAAGGCAAACTACAACAGCTGAATGTACTGTCAGAATCTACCATTCACTTTGGCGTCGAAGTCGACAATCCAGATGCACTAGTATTTTTGCCAGGCCAGTATGTCAATGTTAGTATTCCTGACTCTAACGAGACACGCTCCTATTCATTTAGCTCTATACCTAGTGCCAATCAGGCCGAATTTGTCGTCCGCAATATTCCTAACGGTAAAATGAGCACCTTTTTATCTGATACTGCGACTATAGGTCAAGAGATTAATTTTGAGGGTCCATTTGGTAGCTTTTACCTGCGCCCTCTAATTCGCCCGACCCTATTTCTAGCAGGCGGTACCGGTATCGCGCCTTTTTTATCGATGCTAAAAAGTTTAGAGGTGTCTGGTGCTCATCATCCTGTCAGAATGGTCTACGGCGTCACCAACGACTTTGATCTTATAGAAGTTGAGAAACTAGAAGAAGTCAAACAAAACCACCCTTGGTTTGACTACCGCACCTGTGTCGCCACTGAAGACAGCCAGCATGAGCGTAAAGGCTATGTTACCGGTCATGTTGATAATGAGTGGCTGAACGATGGTGACGTCGATGTCTACTTGTGTGGTCCGTTAGGGATGGTGGATGCGGTGAGTAATTGGTTAGACAGCAGTAATCTAAAACCGAGTAATTTTTACTATGAAAAATTCACGCCCAGTGAACAATAACGTAGCCTAGCCGTATTACTCTACTAGCAAAGCATGAGCAAGATTTTTAGGAGACTGTCATGAGTAAAAGATTTGATAATAAAGTATGTATCGTTACTGGTGCCGCCCAAGGCATCGGACGCGGAGTCGCTTTACGTTTAGCAAGTGAGGGCGGAAAAATCGTCATGGCAGACTTTTCTCCATTAATAGAAGAGGTGCTGGCTGAAATC
>NZ_JBPYDC010000491.1:0-1028 GCF_051847575.1 Psychrobacter sp. 1U2 | reverse complement strand
TGCTTAGAATACAAGTTCACTGTGAAAGGTAATAAGTAAATACTCTGTATTAGCGATTCTATTATGTGCTGATAGAGAGTATTAGGAGTTGTAATATTAAATTTTTCTTACTTATGCTTACAAAGCGCTATCATTTGCTTGCAAACTAACCCTATAGCTCATCATATTAACTTGATAGCATCATAGTAGTTCCAATATAAAAATTATGGTCTTATGTACGGGTTATCGTTTATGCCGCACATGAGACGTATTAAACAAGGTTTTACCGATTAAAAACTATAAAACGATTATGAATATTAGGTAACTGTAATACGCTAATGAGACTGAGCTAAATCAGACAGCTATATAAACTAAGCAAAGTAATTTGACCTATATAAACAGTTTATTGGTTGGAATTTATAACAACAACATAAGGAAAAGTATTTATGAAAGCGACCCTTAAGAGTTTACGTGAAACAAAAGCTGATCCTGCAGTAAGTATATTTGTAAAGACCCACCGTGAGCATCCAGGAAATGAACAAGATCCTATTGCGTTAAAGAATCAACTAAAAGTAGTCGAGGAGCGCTTGACCAATGAGTACGACAAGCAAACAGCGACCACTATTTTAGAAAATATTCATGCCAAAACTGACGAGCTCAATCATAACTATAACCTTGATACGTTAGCGATTTTTGCCAGTACTGACGATGTGCAAATTATCCGTATGCCACTTGATACCAAAGAGCGCGTTGTAATATCAGATCGTTTTGCAACTCGTGACCTTGTCCGCGATATGGCAAGCGCTGTACATTACTATACGGTGGTCCTCACACGCGATGTGGCTCGTTTAATTGAAGCTTCTAATGATCGCGTTATCAAAGAATTCGATAATGATTCTGATCGCCAGAATAATATGGAAAACATCCCGTTTCCTATAGAAAATAATGGTTTGTATACTACTGGTGATGCAGGCTCTGACCGCTCAGCTAACAAAGAAGATAACTATTTAAAAGAGTTCTTTAATCAAGTTGATAAAAGTGTACAAGAG
>NZ_JBPYDC010000490.1:0-1029 GCF_051847575.1 Psychrobacter sp. 1U2 | reverse complement strand
TACTCGTTTTGAAGGATATAAGGTTGAGTAGACATCATGGTCAATAAGCATTTTATCCCTACGCAAAATTCCTCAAAAAAGTTGTTGAACGCATTATGTTTGTCGACTGTTGTGTTTCTTACTGGTTGCGCGACCACCATCAACGCAGGCTTGCAATCTGGGGATTTACCACCTAATGGTACTTTTGTAGCAGAGAACGGTATTCGATTCAATGTTCAGCCGTTAAACCTAGCTACCCTACCACCCAAGCAAGTTGCTGTACGCAATGATGATGTGACTCGTTTGATTCAATCTTCTAATCCAATGAATTATCGTATCGCGGATGGGGATATCTTAAGTATCGAGCTTGTTGGTTATCCAGATATCTCATCTTCATCATCCGCTGGAAGCTCTAATCCTTATGCGTCAGGTTTTCCTGTTGATCAACAAGGCTTTATTCAGTTCCCTATGATAGGTCGAATCAAAGCAAGTGGTTTGAGTGTACCGCAATTTACGAACATCTTAAGCGCAAGATTACAAAAGTATCTTAAGTATGCAGACCCACAAGTAAAAGTTATTAACTATCGTGGTAATAAGTTCTTTATTGATGGTGCAGTCAGACAACCTGGTGAATTTAACATTGAAGATGCGCCGGTAACGCTTTATGGAGCGATATCTATGGCGGGCGGAGCAACTGAAACTGGCGACTCAAACAATATTATATTGAATCGCAATGGGAAGAGCTACGAGCTAGGTTTACAGTCACTACGTGAAATGGGTTCATCAGCCAACCAAATATACTTACAAGATGGTGACTCTATCCATGTCAACAGCCAAAGCCGTAATAGGGTGCTTGTTTTGGGAGAGTTTGGACAAATCGAGCCTATCCCAATTCTTGAGCAAGGTCTGAGCTTATCTAGTGTATTGGGAGAGTCAAGAGGACTCAACGCTAGTACTGCCGATGCTGCCAAGATATATATCGTTCGTGATAATAAACAAGCGCAATATACCAATATATATTATGTCGATATGCAGACCATTACAAGTTTT
>NZ_JBPYDC010000489.1:0-1029 GCF_051847575.1 Psychrobacter sp. 1U2 | reverse complement strand
CGAGCCGTGTGAAGCCTACCGAGTCACTACTTGCGTTCATTGCACGTAGCAGCGCCAAACCTAAACTGCTAGTTAGTGGTTCAGCGATTGGCTGGTATGGCACGCAAGGCGATAAACCATTGACTGAAAGCAGTGGTTTTGAGACGGATTTTGCTCATAAATTGTGTGATGATTGGGAGCAATTAGCACTCAAAGCGACTGAACATGGCGTACCGGTGGCTATTGTGCGCACTGGTGTGGTGATTCATCCTGATGGCGGTATGCTGGGTAAGCTTTTAACACCTTTTAAAATGGGCGTCGGTGGACAATTAGGTGATGGCAAGCAAATAATGAGCTGGGTTAGTCGTGAAGACTGGGTGGGGGCTGCGATATTTATTATTGAAAAGTCTCTTGCTGATCCTGCGAACACTCAAATGATAAATAATAACTCGCTAAAAACCACAAATGATACGCCAGCGCTGGTGTATAACCTTACTGCGCCTAACCCTGTAACCAATCATACTTTTACTAAGGCGCTTGGATCATGGTTAGATCGTCCAACATTTTTTACGTTACCGGAGTTTTTACTAAAGCTGATGTTCGGTGAGATGTCGACACTACTCATTGATGGGCAAAAGGTATTGCCACAAGCATTGCAGGACGCAGGTTATGAGTTTAAACAGCCAACGTTCAAGCAGGCGTTAGAAGAGCAGAATTAATAGAACTTTGAAAGTTATAGAAAATGGTATGGTTTCATGTGAAACGCAGGTAATTCAAAAAGTTATTGAGTTATGTCTGTCAAAAATGACTAAAATAACTGACTAAATTGGACGTTTGAACACTATAGAGATATAAAAATCATGAAACCTCAATGAAATAAAATATCTGTATTCAGCGCGTAAGAAACTTGGCGTAAGATAGCTGCATCTTTATTTGATCAGATATTATTATGTGGTTTTTCTTTATTGTCGTTACCCAAATATTGGCGTCAACGACTAGTATCATTTTATGGTGGCTTATCAAGCCAAGACGTTCGATTACAAAAAAAGC
>NZ_JBPYDC010000488.1:0-1030 GCF_051847575.1 Psychrobacter sp. 1U2 | reverse complement strand
GTTAGCACGAAAAATAAGCGCACCAATCAAAGCCAACAGCATCTGTCCTGGCAAAGGGAAAAACGCACTAAGTACCCCAATATAAACCGCTTTGTTCAAACTATGACGATTAAACTGCCATAAACGAGGGTCAGCCAAATGCGGCGCAAACAGCTTTAAAGAGCGGCTCTCTAGTATTTTTTCAGGCGTAGGTAGGAGGTTTTTAAGACGTTTTTGGGGCACAGGTTTGCCTTTGATCGTTATCTACAGTTCACTCAGTAGAGCATAAGCGTTTGATATTCGACAATTTTGATAAAACATTGTCAGTAAAGATAAAGTGTTGATAAAAAATAGGACGAGTGGCTATCAATAAAGGCAATCGCGATATGATAAATAGTATAGGGTAATACCGTTAATAATGCTATCATCGGTATTTAGTCGTCTAATGTTAGTTAATAAACAACCAAACAAATGATGTATAATAAAAGTTGATTGATCGCTATCTTTTCGACTTTATCTATTCTTCTATGATGTAGAAGGTTGTGGATAGAACATCGTCAGTGGTTAAGTATATATTTAATAAGCCGTCATGCAAGGAGTGCTGATGTATTGGACGATTGGCATCTCAATCATTATAGCGATGGTAGGCACATTATCAATAGGGACGGTAGACTTTGCTCAAGATAGGTTATTAGCATTTGATTTGTCTATAGCAAGCGATCTTATTTGGCTCTCATTGATCGTAACAGCGATTATTTTCCTTTTTCTTCTCCAGCGCAGTGCAGCGTTGCCGTCAATAAGCAACTACTCCCTCCATAAACGTCGAACACAAAATCATACGATATCTTCTAAGTTTATCCGTTATCTACTGATGACGATCATAGCGAGTGTGCTGGTTTTTGGAAGTGCCCTGCAAGCATTGTCTGCCTATCAGCAAGCAGAGACGACAAAAATCACCGAGCCTATGCAGGTACGTGCGTGGGTGACCATCAAGGGCATTAGCGATAGTGTATATGATTCTGAAATAAATAGTGGCTATCGACAAGTTGCA
>NZ_JBPYDC010000487.1:0-1031 GCF_051847575.1 Psychrobacter sp. 1U2 | reverse complement strand
AAGCTACGCTCTGACTGGGTTATGCTCTACTTTTCAAGCTCATTATTTACGGACACTTTTATGACTACCCCGTTTTTTAAGACTAATCCTGACATCACCAAACCTTATGCACTTATGGATTTGGACGACACGTTGTTTCAAACCCAGCGTAAAATTGATGTATGGAATTTACCCACTGCTAAAACCGAACACTTAGTATGCGCCGCGGTCAACAAACAAGGCGCACCATTGAGCTTTATGAGTCAGCGCCAAGCTAATTTCTTTAACTGGCTACTTGTGAGCACTGACTTAATAGTCGTCACTGCACGCGACCGCTATGAGATTAAACGCGTTAAATTGCCTTTTAACAGCTGGCAAGTCTTAACTCACGGAGCGATTATTTTAACTTCTGATGGTGAGTTATTAAGCACGTGGCAGCAGCATATGTATAACGAGCTTGTACCCTTACAGGATAAGCTGAACCAATTGAGCCAAGTATTTGCAAACCATAGTAAAAACGATAACAGTCAGCTAGTATTTACACCGCATATCGACAGTTTTAGTAATGGGTCTGTAAATGAAGAGCTGACCATTTATTTGGCGATTAAACATGCACAAAAGGACCATCAAGCATTGGTAGAGTTGGCCAAGAAGCTGCCTACATTGATACGTGATTTTGAGCAAGATTTTTATGTGCACGTAAATGCTAACAATCTTGCCATACTGCCGCATGCAGTGCATAAGCGCCATGCCGTACAGTTTTTAATAGACCATCATTTAGACAGTCAACGGCCAAGCTTTGGTTTTGGTGATAGCTTAGCCGATTTGCCGTTTTTACAGCTATTAGATTGGTACGGTATGCCCAATCATGGTCAACTGCACGACAATATTAGTTCTCAGTAATTATAATAACAGCTGATACGAGAAAAGTTTTCTATGACCCACCCCAATATTCAACAACTAAAAAAATACAGCTCAGGCAGTTATCTTGCCAGTGATGTGACGGTACTGCTCGATATCGTCGATAAAGAGACGGTGGCCGATGTGCCAGT
>NZ_JBPYDC010000486.1:0-1031 GCF_051847575.1 Psychrobacter sp. 1U2 | reverse complement strand
CCATCGAT
This sequence comes from Psychrobacter sp. 1U2, assembly GCF_051847575.1. Taxonomy (NCBI): domain Bacteria; kingdom Pseudomonadati; phylum Pseudomonadota; class Gammaproteobacteria; order Moraxellales; family Moraxellaceae; genus Psychrobacter; species Psychrobacter sp. 1U2. Next base: position 1,023 of record NZ_JBPYDC010000486.1, on the reverse strand, counting down.
AAAGCACCGGTCAAAGCTCCCGTCGCTGTCAACTTTATGGGTCTCACTACTGATGAGCAAGCCGATCGTCGACATCATGGCGGCCCGCTAAAAGCAGTACATCAACTGCCAACCGCGACTTATGACAAGATTAATGCAGAATTTGACTTAAAGGTACGCATCGGCACATTGGGAGAAAATTTGATTACCACAGCCATAGATGGTTTGTCTGAGATGAATGAAGCTACCGTCTGTATTGGTGACGTTTTTCAGTACGGGGATATCGATACTAATGATAGCGTACAGCTACGCATCGTTCAGCCGCGCCGCCCTTGCTACAAGATTAATGACCAAATCGGACAATTTACCAAAGTGCCTAATATCGCTGCATGGGTGAGCAAGCAAGGGATCGCTGGATGGTACTTTGAGGTCGTGCGTGACGGTATGATTGCTGCTAACTTACCTGTCTATTTAATCGAACGTCCTTACCCATTTGCGACGCTCTCGAGGCTGTGGCAGCTGTCGAACTCAAAAGAAAAATTTGCAATAGACATCATAGAACCTTGGTTAGCCATCGAATGCTTGGAGGAGAGTTGGAAAACCGTTTTGGCTAAGAAGATTCGGAAGGACTAAACAGATTTTCTAAGAAAAAACCTTTAATATCATCTCTTAAATTAATTAAAGCTTAAAATTTGATTAATTCATCAACGTTTATAATAGTGATTTCAAACAAGTTATAACAATAGTTAAAGGTTTTTTTGCGTAAAACTGACTGCATAGTGAGTGTGCTTGCGCATTAAATATTTGGCTCTCAAAGAGGATTGTATGAGCGAAAAAACTGAGAGCATCAGCTACCTGCAAGCGATAGCGATTAGCGTAGGAGCAATTATAGGATGGGGTGCTTATGTGATGCCTGGCGATTTATTTTTACCGCAGTCGCAGCTATTGGGCTCTTCTGTCGCCATCATCATTGGCACTTTAGCTATCTATATGGTCGCCCAAGCCTATATTAATTTATTAACCCAAACGCCAGAAAACGAATCG
>NZ_JBPYDC010000485.1:0-1032 GCF_051847575.1 Psychrobacter sp. 1U2 | reverse complement strand
TTATGGTCAAGGTTGCCTGCTGAGTTGAGCCTTTAGCTGCTACCGGTGGGTTATAGTTGCGCTTAATCAAGCTTACAATCTCACTATTGCTTGCCCCGCGACTACTTGCTGATGCACTACTACTGTTCGTTGATTGCCCAGAAGTGATGGGGCTTCCAGTGACTGTCGATTTTCCATCTGCTTCTAGGCTAAAGGTTTTGTTAGCATTATTTGTACTACCCGTTTCTATCTCCAAATTGGCCTGTGTGTTATTCGGTCGTTTGATTTTAGGCGGATTATTCTCTGTATGACGAAAAGACTTTAAACGCGCGCGCTCAGCATCAAGCTGGTTTTGTTTGTCTTGTTCTACTTGGTTCAGCTCTTCTAGGGCGGTCTCATCTAGCCGCGCTGCCAGCTCGGCCATATTACGCTCATACTCTTGCATCTGCTCAATACGCCGCTGATGCTGCTCTTGACTCATTAATACTGGTTGGTCCGCTGGAGCATCGGAGCGCGTAAATACAGACTCTCTTTGCAGGCTTGATGAGGCGTTTGTTTGACTGACATTATCGTTGTTATCTGCAGTTATAGGCTCACTGGTCTCTGTATTACTACTAGCTGCCTGCGCTTGCATCGCTGCACGGTTGGCCAATATTTGTCCTTGCATCTCAGCCAACTCTTGCGGCGTGACCATAGTGGTTTCAATATTGCCAACGGTTTCTAATTCGGGCTGCTGGTAGGTATAGACCAGCAAGCCAAGTACGATGCCATGAGCCAATAGACTTAATAGCATAGGTAGGGTCAGCCCATCACCTTCAGGCGCAGTTGGAATATAGACGGCAGGAGCATTATTCATGGTTGTGATACTCATTGACGTGTGTCATCAGGTTGTCTACTTATTCAAATCAAGTTGTAAAAGTAACTGTTTTTGATTTAAGCTCATTATAACGTAGGCGCAGGTAGCGGAGCACCTGTTAATAGCCCGACCTTCTGAATACCTGCTTGTTGCAAATTGGCCATCAAAGCCATGATGGCACCGTATTGATTATTTTG
>NZ_JBPYDC010000484.1:0-1032 GCF_051847575.1 Psychrobacter sp. 1U2 | reverse complement strand
CAGATGTAGCCTAGGGAGCATCCTAAAGCATGCATAAAAAAACACGCTAACGTTAGCGTGTTTTTTTATGGCAGATATAAATCGTTTTAGTCTTTGGTTGCCATGGTAATGGTATAGGTCTTGCCTTGTTTGACCTTTTCACTATTGCCAAATACTTCGGTAAACGAGCGCTTCATAAACTGGCGCAAGCCATTGATAGTGACCACATAAAATCGTCCACCTTCACGCATGCGCGCATAGGCATCAAGGAAGTATAGATAATGCTGCTCCTTACCGACCTTGGCTGGCAAGTTTGACATCACAAGGCTAAAATCTTTGTCTTTTGCCACATGATTAAAGCCGTTTGATAAATGCACGTCGACATTGTTTAGACCATTTTGCACGCAGTTATGGCGTGCATATTCTACCGCCATAAAGTCTTTATCAATCAAAGTATGCTGACCATTTGGACATTCGCGTGCTGCTGTCATACCGAGCACGCCATAACCGCAGCCCAAATCTATCGAATCATCATCCGCTTGAAAGTCCACATAATCAAGCAGCATGAGGCTACCTTCATCAAGCTTTTGCGGTGAAAAAATGCCCCACGTAGTCGCAAAATCAAACGGCTTGCCCAGCACATCTTGGCGAAAGTTAATATCTTCGCGCCAGTGTTCGGCGTTTTTTAATAGGTCAGCAGGGGGTCTATGGCTCATGGGATTCTCGGATTATTTAATAAATAGAAGGTTAATATACTATGGCAGGTATTGTAACGAGAAAAGGGCAGGTTTGCAGTATCCTATTATGGAATTGTGGTGAGGTTTGAACAAGAGTAGAATATGCCTTACGCACTTTCATCAAGATAATGTCTAACATTAGTACACGAAGGGTACCTTATGACCAGATAAAAAATTAATCTTAAAATCCAAAATCAGACAATTTTTTATCATTTTTCTTCAAGATCTGTAGCACGAAGTTAGAATCAACGTTTAAGAAGAGCTCAATAACATCATGAATTCTCCAATAGTTATCTTCTGGGTTCTTAATTAGAAT
>NZ_JBPYDC010000483.1:0-1034 GCF_051847575.1 Psychrobacter sp. 1U2 | reverse complement strand
GCTTGTAAAATGATCTAATATGCCTAATCTTATTTAAGCTACCATGCTAAATGCTGGTAATTGTTTTACCTGCTATTTTTATTTTTGCAAATGGTATAAGCTAATAATGATACGTACACTTAGAACGTAAGCCGTTGTCCATAAGCTGCAGATACATATGATCAAAGTAATAATATTGGAGTGTAATACATAATCTATGAGTATGTCGTTTGGATTGGCGACCACGCTATCTACCTCCCAAAAGCTAACCCCACAAATGCAGCAAGCCATCAAATTGTTGCAGCTTTCTAGCCTTGAGCTTGCACAAGAGGTTCAAGCGAAGTTGGATAGCAATCCATTACTTGAGCGCATTGAGGAAGATGAGTACGAGTATGAAGACAGTGACGATACGGCAGCAGATGCATTAGATGACTCCTTAACGCTTGAGATGTGGAATGATAATAGCGAAGTAAGTCTATCGTCTGACGCATCGGATGGTAATGATGATACTTTTGATTATGGCACTACTGATTATGCTACTGATTACGATGACACTTTTAGCGACAGCTTAGATAAACTACAACAAGCAAACATCGATGGCAGTGCTATGGACAACACTGATGCAGACAATACGTACTCAAGCAGCGATTATCAGAGCACGGATAGCGATGAAAGCTACGGTAACTATGATATCGGAAGCTTTAGTGGGAGTAGTGCCGCAGCGAGCACAGATTACGACGAGCTTGATGATTATCAAGGCAGTACCAGCGCCAGTATCCAAGACTATGTACGCTGGCAGCTGAATTTTAAACATCTTTCAGACGCAGATACTCTAATAGCAGAGTATCTAGTAGATTCGATGGATGACATGGGCTTTGTGCAATTGGATATTGACGAGCTGTTCAAAAGTTTCGATACAATGGCAAGCTTTTATCAATGGGATGAGCAGATTGAGCGTGACGAGATAGAAGTGGTACTGCGTATTATTCAATCTTGTGACCCGCTCGGCGTAGGCGCGCGCAATTTAAGTGAGTGCCTTGCGATTCAATTAAACA
>NZ_JBPYDC010000482.1:0-1035 GCF_051847575.1 Psychrobacter sp. 1U2 | reverse complement strand
AGCGATGAATAGTAGTGCTTGGACAGGTTTAACCCAGCCGCCAACCAAGGTCTTCGCCCAACTCTTTGCCGCCAATTTACCAAAGGCAAAGACAGAAGCTGAGAAAGTAATCGCACCGATGAAACAACCGATGAATAATTCGACACGAGCAACCGCGCCATGCTGTTGTTCAGTATGCAGTACCGTTGCTAAAGCAATCGCTACCGCTGACAAACCGACAAATGAGTGCATTAAAGCGACCGTTTCTGGCATCTGGGTCATCGCGACCGTCTTTGCTTTCCACATACCAACGAGTGCACCCAATATCATCGCACCGATAATCAACCACAGCACTGGGCCTTCTGCTAAGAAGAATGTCGTTGCTACTGCAATTGCCATCGCAACCATACCAAAGCGGTTACCGCGAATAGCGGTCTTTGGGCTAGATAAACCTCGAAGGGTTAAGACGAAAAGAATGGCACCGATTAAATAAAACCAGTCAGCATTCGCAGAAATCATATTTGTTAAATCGCTCATGCATCGCCTCCATTTTCAGATGTTACCACTGGCGCTTTTTTTGCTTTAGGTTTAAACATCGCGAGCATACGCTCAGTCACGGCAAAACCACCAAAGATATTAATACTGGCTAAAAATACCGCAAATGCACCAAGCAAACTGGTTGGTGTAAATATCGAACCATCAATCGTGACCGTCTGTAGCATTGCACCGACGATGACAATACTTGATAAGGCATTAGTTACGGCCATCAATGGTGTGTGTAATGCAGGCGTAACGCCCCAAACAACGTAATATCCGACAAAAATAGCGAGTACAAATACAGTGAAAATCGCTACAAATGGTGTGCTACTCATGGCCGCACCGGCTGGCGCCGCAGCTAAAACAGTGGCAATCATCTTATCCTCCTAAAATTTTATTCATTACTGGCAAATGTATGATGACAAAGTGTGTAGTGATAGGCAGTCAAGACTTAGCGTTTAGCAAGGCGTACCTGACTCTCATGCGTCACTGCCAGTGCGCCCTGAATCTCATCTTCCA
>NZ_JBPYDC010000481.1:0-1035 GCF_051847575.1 Psychrobacter sp. 1U2 | reverse complement strand
CATTGTCTTGGTGGTGATGTCATTTAATAAATCAAAAATAGGCTACAACTGGGGCGGCTTTAGCCTCAAATGGTACGAGTCGCTATTCAATAACCAAGCGATGCTCGATGCATTTTGGCATTCTATCGTCTTAGGTTTGGTTGCCGCCACCGTCTCAACCCTAATCGGTACGCTCACCGCCCTTGCCCTACATCGTTACGACTTTCGCGGCAAAGGCTTGTTAAACGGGCTGTTATTTGTGCTGATGATGTCGCCTGAAATTGTCCTTGCGATTTCACTGTTGGCCTTATTTTTGTTAATTGGTCTGCAGTTAGGCTTTGTCTCGCTGCTGCTCGCCCATATCACCTTTTGCTTGCCCTTTGTGGTCATTACTGTGTTTGCACGTCTGAGCAGCTTGGATGAGCGCTTGATGGAAGCGGCGCGCGACTTGGGTGCTAGTGAATCGACCATGGTACGCACCGTCCTAATTCCTGTCATCTTGCCGGCGGTAATGGCAGGTTGGTTACTGGCCTTTACCTTATCACTCGATGATGTGGTGGTGTCGACCTTTGTCACGGGGCCTAGCTATGAGATTTTACCGCTGCGGATTTATTCGATGGTACGCGTCGGCCTCAAACCTGAGGTCAACGCCATAGGTACGTTACTACTGGTAGCCTCTTTGGTACTGGTCGTCATCTCACAGTTATTATTACGGCGACGCTAGATGCTGTAGGCTGGCCAATAGCAAGCACTTGATGAAAATATTTGAGTGGAATTCACTGCTACATTAGTTATAATGAATTTTTCTCACCTCAGCGATCAGGTTGCCTTATGTTAGAACTCCGCCATCTCAATACTTTAACGGCATTACGAGCGCATGGCTCTTTGGCCGCAGCTGCTGATGAGCTGCACGTCACCGCTTCTGCAGTGTCGCATCAGCTAAAAGAGCTAGAGAATTACTACGATATTAGCTTGGTCAATCGCCGCACACGTCCGCTCACCTTTACGCCTGCGGGTAAAACGGTACTGGCATTGGCAGACAGCATCATGCCGCAG
>NZ_JBPYDC010000480.1:0-1036 GCF_051847575.1 Psychrobacter sp. 1U2 | reverse complement strand
CGCTAGAAGCGTTATATATGAAGGTTTGTAAGGGTATTTAGGAGAGAGTGGGACAACGTAGGAAAACTAGAATTAAATAAGATTGGCGGTGAAGGAGGGATTCGAACCCTCGATACGCTATGAACGTATACACACTTTCCAGGCGTGCGGTTTCAGCCACTCACCCACTTCACCGTTTTTAGACGGCTTAGTATAGCGGATAACATTTAAAATGTCACCACTTACGCCTTATCTTTCTTTATTGCTACACCCCTGCTAGGATAGCGTATACGTAATAGCGAGCATAGACGGTTGAAAGCTGCATGATAAGTTTTGGCAAATATAAAGACATTTTAAAAGACAGCACAATGATGGCGATATTTGTCATTGTAGTAGGATTATCATCGGCGCAAGCAGCTGAATTCACTCAATGTAACCAGTCTTTTTATGGCGGTATCTACCCTGAGTTTACTAATGATAAGCTTAGCGCCAAGACTCAGCCACTTTGTATGGACGGTTTTGCCGTCATGTATTCAGAGGTGTCACGTACACCACTTTGGTCAGCAGAACATTTGACTCGAAAGCGCTTGCAGCAAGCCAAAGACATCGACCGCGAAGACAGCTTTCATGAAGAAAGCCGAGTGCCGAAGTCAGCGCGTGCTTCACTGTCAGATTATTCAGGTTCTGGTTACGATCGCGGCCATCTGGCACCCAATGCCGATATGGCCACACGCAGCCAGCAATACGACAGCTTTAGTTTGGCCAACATCGCCCCGCAGTCACCACGCAATAACCGCTATATTTGGCGCAATATTGAATCTGCTACGCGTTACTTAACGCAGCAATATGGTGAAGTTTATACGGTCACAGGAGTTGCATTTACCAATAAAAAAACTAAACAGCTCGCTGGACGAGTATTGGTACCCAGTCATTTTTTTAAGGCGGTTTATATTCCAGCAACCAATCAGGCAGGTGTATATTATGCTCCCAACGATGAATCCGAGCGTATAGAAATCATCAGCGTTGATGAGTTAACAGCCAAGACAGGCATTGATGT
>NZ_JBPYDC010000479.1:0-1037 GCF_051847575.1 Psychrobacter sp. 1U2 | reverse complement strand
AGCAAGCACATAAGATGCATTCGTACAGACCATTCATCTTTTCACGCTGCTCAGGTGACTGCAAACGCTCGGTTGGCGGCGCTGGCTGCTCATTGATCAAGTACGGATGTACTTTTTCGTATTGCTCATAGAACTGGTTCATATCAACGACTAAGTCACGGACAACAGGTAAGCCTGGCAATGGACGAACAGTAACTTTTTCAGGCAATGTGTTCATGTTAATCAAACAGGCCAAACCATTTTTACCATTAATGTTTACGCCATCAGAACCACAGATGCCTTCGCGACATGAGCGGCGAAAGGTGATGGTTTCATCTTCCTTTTTGAGACGCAATAACACATCAAGCAACATACGATCTGAGTCTTGTAGCTCAATCGTATAAGTCTGCATGCGCGGCGCTGCGTCCACATCAGGATCGTAGCGATAGATTTCGATGGTGCGAGTACCTCGGCTCATAATGCTAAACTCCACACGTAGGTGATGGCGGGCATACAATATGTGCATCATACCAGCGCTATTGTTCAATTTATATCATAGCACTGGTATAAGCTTGTAGCTAGCGGTCACCTTTTTAATAAATTAATAAGGGATAAAACGTTAATTCTATTCATACACAAAAAATGCATAGGATAGAATTAATAAACGCGAACTTTTGGCTCAACATAATCGACAGTTAGTGGAACTTTACGAACTGGCTTGTAGATAATACGGTTGCCTTCAGAATACCATAGAGTATGCTTCATCCAGTCGTGATCATTACGACCGTTTGGTGCGTAATCATCGTCTTCTGGACGATCGTAGTCAGAGACACTGTGTGCACCGCGGCTCTCATGTCGACTCGCTGCTGATATCATCGTGGCTTTTGCAACTTCATACAGATTAGCGACTTCAAATGCTTCGATACGAGCTGTATTAAATACTTGTGATTTATCAGCCAAATGAATCTGATCAATCTTCTCGCCCAATGCTAGGATTTTCTCTACGCCTTCATCCATCAATGCTTGCGTACGGAATACACTTGCATGCTTTTGCATAG
>NZ_JBPYDC010000478.1:0-1038 GCF_051847575.1 Psychrobacter sp. 1U2 | reverse complement strand
AACAAGTATTAGGTCGAAAAACAGAATTGTTTAGCTTATATCAATAACTAGATTGGCCATACCTAATCACGGTTATCGTGATTTTTATGTGGATTATGCTTGACTGGAATGACAACCAAAAACCTGGTATGTCCATTAATAGTATCAGTAATTATTTGGCCTTGATGAGCCGTGACGATTTGTGATACCAGTGATAAACCTAGACCCGAACCTTTGTTTTTTTGCTGTAAGCGCACAAACGGGCTAAAGATTTCTTCGCGCTTGTCTTTTGGGATACCAGTACCTTCATCAATGACTGCAAGTACTGCATATTTTGGTAAAGGGCGTGCATCTTCAGATTTGACTTTTTTAAGATGTTTCTTAAATAGGCTTTCTTTACGTGGTGTGTTATTGCCATCGCTATTAACGTTGCTGTTGCTAGCATTACTGTCTTTGGTTGAATTGTCTTTATGGTCAGCAGTATTTGCCTTTTCAATTACTCGCTTGTGAGTGACAGGTTTGACTAGAGCATCACTCAGCTCGCCAGTCTTTAGATGTTGTTCTTGCGATTCTGGGACGATATTCCAAACGACTTTTTTGATTCTATTGGTTAAATCAGAAGCAAGTTTATAGTGGTCATTACGAAGTGTCTTACTATTGTCATTGGAAGCTAGGATATCCGCTGTCTGTTTTTGACCCTGGTTATTATAGTTATTATCAGATATGTCTCTTAACTGATCGGTCTCATTATGATCGTGACTGTTTTTATCGTTTTCTTCATCATGACTAACAAGCGTTTCGCCATTTTTAAAAATAACCGGTGCTGGTATGATGTCAGGCTGTTCTGATGCATCGGATGAGGTCTGTTCAACATACTGGATAGAGGTAGGGCTGTCTTCTTGATCGTCTTTAGACTGTTCTATTATATCGATAGGTTTGTCATAAGTTGGGTGGCCATAGTTTGAATGACCATAGTCAGCAAAGCTACTACATACGAGCGAATCTAACAAATATTCAGGTAGGGTATCTGCTTCTGCAAGGGTTTGTGCGCCATATAAC
>NZ_JBPYDC010000477.1:0-1038 GCF_051847575.1 Psychrobacter sp. 1U2 | reverse complement strand
TGGTGCTTACGCAATGGTTTCACCGCATCTGTCTGTCGCAGTGGTTGGTGTGGCGGTTGCAACCGCTCTTGTACCGCCCCTTGCAGCAAGTGGTATCTTATTTGCCAATGGAGAAACTACGTTAGGTTTTGGTGCAGCTCTGCTTGCTTTGACCAATATTATTGCCATTCAATTTACGAATGCGATGGTGCTTTGGTTTTTGGGCTTTCGTCGTTTAGTCGATGATGACTACAAATCAAGCACCTATTTAACGTTCTTTCGCCGTAATGCCATCGCTTTATTACTATTGGTCGGCTTAGGTATTTATTTGTCCATTAACTTAAACGTTAGCGCCAAACAGCAAACCTTTGAAAATAACGTAAAGGACGCTATAAACAGCCATTTTATAGACAAAGGTAACGTATTAACCAACACCCAATTCGAAAAAGTTGGAGGCTATCAGACTGTACGTGCTGTTATTCGTGGTGAAAACAGTCCGACATCCTCTGATGTGCAAAAGATTGAAGCGGTTATTACCCAAGATATGGCAGATAACTTTCCTGATTACTTACCTATCAAGTTACAACTGCGCTATTTGCCTGTAAAAATAATCGAATCTGACCCTCTGATTCAGAATCAACTTGACGAAACTGATGCCGCGATTTTGACCAAGTAATGTTAGGGCTAAACCTCTCATTACTTGTAGGTGCAACACACAAATGTAACTAGTGTTTACTAAGCGTCTATTTGTGAATCTTCAACACACCTTATGTGTTTGTGCTAAAATCGCTTGCAAAATTATTTTCTTTATTTTGTCCTTTTTATTTATCTCTATTTGTCAGTAAGGAGCCGCTGTGAGTCAGCCATTTCGCTCAGCCGATATTCGCCAAGCTTTTCTAGATTTTTTTGTGAGCAAGCAGCATACCGTTGTGTCTTCATCGAGTCTCATCCCGCATAATGATCCCACACTGCTGTTTACCAATGCCGGTATGAACCAGTTTAAAGAGACGTTTTTGGGTATGGAGCCACGTGACTACACACGGGCAGTATCTTCACAAA
>NZ_JBPYDC010000476.1:0-1038 GCF_051847575.1 Psychrobacter sp. 1U2 | reverse complement strand
GATCATTCACCTCGTTTAAAACCTCTGTACGCGGTGCCACGCCCGTACCCAAAATCACAATATCGGTATCGATATGCTCGCCATTGGCAAGCGTCACACCGCCTACTTGTGAAAAGGTTTTATCATGTTTAGGATGCTCAGCCTTACTTTCAACTTTAGTGATTTTATTGACAGTGGCATTAAACACAAAGTTTATGCCGTTGTCTTTATGCAGCTTAATCAACGCATTGCTTACGGTTTTTGATACGATATTGCCCATTACCCGATCGTCCTGTCCAATCACCGTGATCGAAGCGGTCGTACCTGCTTGTGCCAATGCAGAAGCAACCTCCATACCGATAAAGCCTGTACCCACAATCACCACACGCTGATCATGACTGGCCGCTTTAATCAACTTGGCATCCTCCATGCTACGCAAGGTATAAACGCCATCCAAATCAGCTCCTGTGATAGGCGGTATGTTTGGCTCAGCACCTGTCGCTACCACTAAAAAATCTGCAGTCTGTCGCTCACTATTGCCGCTATCATTGGTGATAACGACGGTAGACTCATTGGGTAGTACTTCGCTAACCGTTTGATTGAGGCGTAAATCGATATCGTTATCACTGGCCCACTTTGCACCGCATAGTAACAGCTTGTCTTCCTCCATATTCCCCGCTAAAAAGGCTTTTGATAATAAAGGACGATTATAAGGGGCTTTATTTTCTTTGCTGATCAAGGTAATCTTGCCACCATAGCCCGTATGACGCAGCTGATTGGCCGTCATAAACCCTGCACCGCCACCACCAACGATAATAGTATGAGTATCGATCAGCTTGTCATTGTCCAAGTTTTGATTCATTTTTGCTGAGGTATCGACGCTCAAGCTCTCGCCCTCATCTGTCAGCTGATATTGAGTCAATCCGCGCATGGCAACTGGCTCTAATAGCGTCCCATCACGATTGTCAAAAGTTGCATGATGCCAAGGACAGACGACTCGACTACCGCAGCGCAACCCTGTGCCCAAATCTGCGCCAGCATGCGGACACTTGCCATCAA
>NZ_JBPYDC010000475.1:0-1041 GCF_051847575.1 Psychrobacter sp. 1U2 | reverse complement strand
AGACGGCAGTTTACCCGCCAACGTCGTCAGTTAACAGATGGCGAGCGCAGACAATACGCGCGCTTGGCAAGCTTGCACTTAGTCAAGTTGCAACAGCGCTTGCCTCCGCGTGCGCGTATTGGCTTATATTATAGTGGCTTTGGAGAGTTGCCGACTCAGCCACTACTCTCTTGGTGCGAGCGCTTAGGCTATCTACCTTATTTGCCAGTCGTTGGTTCGTTTGGTCGTGATGCTACAGGCAATATTGATAAACACCTGCGCTTTGTACCGATTTATCATTCTAAACTGGTAAACGTGCCGACAAGGATTCACAGCTTAGGTATGAAACAAAACCATCATCGCAGGCTACTTTGGGAGCGCGAATTAGACATCATTATCTGTCCGTTAGTGGCAGTTGATAAAAGTGGTAATCGTATGGGCATGGGCGGCGGCTTTTACGATACCACCCTTGGCAACAGCTACCGCTCAGGCTCAAAAAGACCTTTAAAAATCGGCTGGTGCTATGATTTTCAAGTAGTAGAACAGCTCGAGCGACAACCTTGGGATGTGCCGTTAGATGGCTTGATAACGCCAAGCGGTATAAGGTGGTTTAGTAATAATGCAAAAGCTAATGATAGCGTTGGGGAAAAAACATCTAGCGCTGATACGGTTGATACGTACTTAAAAGAATTAGGGAGTGATGACGCTAGGGAAATACTGTACTACAGTCAAGAACAGGTGTTTAGCGGTGATGAGTTGGCAAGGGTCATTAATGAGGCGCGTTTGAATGAGTTACTAGCGCAAAGTGATGAGTTTTTGCGAGGCTTAAATAGTGAAATTAAGGATTTTGATGATGAGTATTAAAAAATGTGCCGTTTAAACAATGAATGAAAATGCTAAAAGGTGAGCATGATTGCTATCTATACTCACCTTTTATTATTAATAGATTATTTAAGAGGACGCTCTACTAACACTGTTTTTGCTATTTCTGTCCCGATTTTCGCAATCAAAGCATCCCTTTCTTCAAACGAGGCATCGGTCTCTGTAATGTATAAAGCCGCG
>NZ_JBPYDC010000474.1:0-1041 GCF_051847575.1 Psychrobacter sp. 1U2 | reverse complement strand
CACTTGACCAACTTCCTTATTACCATCAACCGTTTTAATCGTTGATTTTAGAGCAGGTTGACTAAACGGATTACCTGTTTGGAGCTGATCTTGTACTGTTTGGCAACCTGTCATTGCTAACGCTGAACCACATAATAAAACACTTGCAAGCATCGTCTTTTTCATTGTTTTCTCCATTTTATTCGGTTATTGAACGTTTTTATTGATAGTTAAGCCTACTATCTATATAGGTTTGTTCTGTACTGTTCGCTCTGTACTACTTACAGACATCACAGTCAGTATAGACAAACATTCGTCATAGTTATTCACCATAAGCGCAACAATCGGTTAATAAATGTAAATAACGTATGGGTTTGAAAAATGAGAACATGAAGTAAGAATAAAAAATATAAGCTACGGTCATTACAGTAGTATCAAAGAGAATAAGTAGGCTTAGCTAAGTAGAAAAGAAACATAAAAAAAGACCGTAATTGATATTACGGTCTTTTTGCATTTATTGACTATTTATAACTTCACAGCTTAATTGTGCAGCGCTTTACCTGCCGTTTTATCAACGGTCACTTTTGCAGGTTTTAGTGGCGTTGGCATACTGACCAGAGCGACCTTTAATATCTCATCAATTGTCGCTACAGGCTGAATGGTTAAGCCTTCTTTGACGTTATCAGGGATATCAGCCAAGTCGCGCTCGTTACTCGCTGGAATCAATACGTGCTTGATACCGCCGCGATGGGCTGCGAGCAGCTTTTCTTTAAGACCACCAATGCGCAAGATTTTACCGCGCAGTGTAATCTCACCTGTCATCGCAATATCTGGACGAATGGCAATACCAGTTAAGGCAGAGACTAGGGCGGTCGTTAACGCACCACCAGCAGATGGACCATCTTTTGGTGTCGCACCCTCTGGCATATGTACATGAACGTCAGTGGTTTTGACAGTCTCATAGTCAATACCTAAGCTATCACCGCGAGCACGAACGACACTCATAGCAGCGCGAATCGACTCTTTCATCACATCACCTAGTGAGCCAGTGAAGCTAAGCTC
>NZ_JBPYDC010000473.1:0-1042 GCF_051847575.1 Psychrobacter sp. 1U2 | reverse complement strand
ATAGCTTCGTATGTTGATGACAATCACATACTCACAGGAACAGACCTAACTGAATACTATCAAACCATTGGTAGCATACTTGAGGTGCATTTTGATACTGCGCATAGCTATCACTTAGCCAGACAAGGATTTTTAGAATACATACGGAGTTATAACAAATCTCATGAACTGAGTATGGATGAACCAGTTGTGCCAGTCATAGCAGAGCGTGATCATTTAACAATATCCTATGATTGGATGGTAAGTGGTGCTCAAGTAAGCCTTGCTAGCCAGCAAATAATTGAGATATGGCAACGGAAAAGAAGGTTCTCAAACAATGATTTGATTGAGTCAGTGCTCTACTGTAGCGTGATGTATGGGGGATTGAATGACATAGATGTGTTAAAAGCACTGTATCAATGGCTCCTAGGCGAACGTGAGATATATCAATTGCAGCTACCAGCAACTGATGAGTTATCAGGTTCAGGTGTCAGTAGCGAGAGTTTGGCGCTAATCTTGCTCAGTATTGATGATGAAAGTTACGGTTGTTCTTATACGCAAGCTCATACTTCAGAGGATATATCTGCTACAAGCTTACAGCGCTATGTAGAGTACGTACCTGATGATATGACACTTTGCTTCTTATATGCGCTAAAAGATAAAAAGTTAAAAAAAGAAGGTGTGAAATCGTTTGAAACCATTGTTGATGATATTTGTAAGAAGCTAAAACTACAGAATAAAGATAAAAATAAACCACATTTATCACAGTTAGTAAAATACGCTGACTATCATTGGCGGCAGATGAAGGGTGCCGATATAGATAGTGCGCTCACTGTTGTTAGACAGGGCAAGATTAAAACGACGGGCTTAACCACAAATAAGCCTATTAGTTATAATCAAGAGGTGTTTAAATCAAACCCACAGCCGCTTACTTGGTCAGAGTTATTTATAGCAAGTTATTCAGAATCAGACAAAAAAAGTACCAATAGTAGGGAGTATCCAAGCTTTAGCAAGAATCTGATTAAAGAGGTTCAAGATGCCCTTAAAGGCAGTAAAGCATCCG
>NZ_JBPYDC010000472.1:0-1042 GCF_051847575.1 Psychrobacter sp. 1U2 | reverse complement strand
ACTTAATAAAATAATCATTATTAACTTAATGAAATAACTACTATTACCGCTCAATCTATACAGTTAGCAGTGATAAATATATTGAGGCACCATGGACAGTCTACTTCCTTATTTTGAGCATGAACTTAGCTTGTTCAATAAGCAGTCGAAAGAGTTTGCCAAAAAGTACCCAAAAATTGCCAATCGGCTATTGATGGGACACGATACGGTAGATGATCCGCATATCGAACGGTTGATACAGGCTTTTTCGCTGATTAGTGCGCGCATTAATAAAAAGCTGGATGATTCATATGCAGACTTTACCGAGTCGTTATTGGAAGTTGTGTATCCCGACTACCTTAAACCTTTCCCTTCAGTATCCATCGCCCAATTTAATCTAGGTGTACAGGGCAATGCGATGAGTGAAGTTGTCTTGGTACCTAAACATACCGCGTTCTCTACCCAAAAAATAAATGGCACGCCTTGTCAGTTTCAATCAACCCAAGACGTTACCTTGCTACCACTAGAAATCGATGCTGTTAGTTTTGAGACTCATCAAGAAGTGTATGACAATCAGCATGGACTGCTCAATGGTTGTATTAGTATTAAGTTTAAAGTTCTTAACCCAAGCTTTAATTATCAAGCGTTACAGGATCACCCGCTGGATTTATATATAGATGAAGATGCCAGTCAAGGTACTAGCCTATGGGACTTGCTATGGTGTGATGTCAGACAAACTCATCTCCACGGTAGTCAAGTTAATAAAGTCGTTGGCAGTCCGTTTGAGATTATTGGCTTCGACCCTGAGCAGCAGATTTTGCCGACCCACAGAGTGAGTAATGCTGCTTCCGCTTTATTAAAAGAATATTTTTATTTTCCAGAAAAATTTAACTTTCTACGCTTAAATCTTGGTCATGCTTGCCCTGAACTAAAAATTGATAGCAGTGGTTTTGAGATTCGTTGTTATTTTAAGTTTGATAAAAAGAACACTATTCGCCTAAAAAACCTGCAACAGCTGAGTGCAAGCAGTATCAAATTATTTTGTACGCCAGTCGTAAACCTA
>NZ_JBPYDC010000471.1:0-1044 GCF_051847575.1 Psychrobacter sp. 1U2 | reverse complement strand
GTCTTGGTAAGACTGGTGGCCGTGGTGTAAAAGGACAAAAATCACGCTCAGGTTCTAGCATTCGCTCAGGATTTGAAGGTGGTCAGATGCCTTTGTATCGCCGTCTACCAAAATTTGGTTTTACTAGTAAAATGGCAATGACGACTGCTGAAGTCCGTTTGTCTGAGCTGAATAAAATCGAAGGTGATGTAGTTAGCTTAGAAACTCTTAAGGCTGCTAACCTTATTCGTCGCGATATGAAGCGTGCTCGTATCATGCTATCAGGCGAAGTTACTAAAGCTTATACCTTTAAAGGTATCAAAGTAACTAAAGGCGCTAAGCAAGCAATCGAAGCTGCTGGTGGTAGCATCGAGGAGTAGTAACGTGTCAAAACAATCAATGTCATCGTCTGGTATACCGCTTAATCCATTTGCTTTCATACGTAAATATGATGAGCTTTGGACACGCTTATTATTCTTAATCGGCGCATTGATTGTTTATCGTTTAGGGTCGCATATTCCAGTACCAGGTATTAATCCGGTCAATTTAGCTGATCTATTCTCGCGTAACGAAAACACCATATTAAGCATGTTTAATATGTTCTCGGGTGGTGCGCTTGAACGTATGTCTATTATGGCACTTGGTATTATGCCATACATCTCGGCGTCAATTATTGTACAGATGATGTCTGCGGTAGTGCCATCGCTTGAAGCGCTTAAGAAAGAAGGTGAAGCAGGACGACGTAAGCTAAATAAGTATACCCGCCAAGGAACACTTGCTTTAGCTTTAGTACAGTCGTTGGGAATGTGTGCTGGCTTAATCAGTCAAAATTTAACATTATCTACTGGTCTTACCTTTTATATTCCTGCAGTTACTTCGTTGGTAGCAGGCGCTATGTTTTTAATGTGGCTTGGTGAGCAGATTACAGAACGTGGTGTAGGTAACGGTATCTCAATGTTGATTTTTGCGAGTATTGTTGCTGGAACTCCTGGAATGATTTCGCAGTCTATTGAACAGGTCAATCAAGGTCAAATGAACTTGATTGTACTTTTTATCTTTGTAGTA
>NZ_JBPYDC010000470.1:0-1045 GCF_051847575.1 Psychrobacter sp. 1U2 | reverse complement strand
AAAAACGCAGGCAAGCCACGGGTTAATACCAGCGACGATAGAGATACCAGCGACCGCGCCACCTAACGGAAAACTTCCATCAGCGGTTAAGTCGGGAAAATCGAGGGTACGAAATGAGATTAGCACACCAAGTGCTACGAGGCCGTAAATCAGACCACTTTCAAGCGCACCAAAAAAAGCGATTAAAGACATAAGAGATCAGTAAGTCATAACCAGGCGTTTAGCGAATCGCATTCTAATGATTGACTGGTAAAACCAATAAATGGTGTCTGCCAATACTGTTTGTCCCAGCAACATAGAAGCCAATCTTAGCTAAACGTCTAAGTGGTGAATTTAACAGATTAAGTAATCTGCGGTTAGGGTAAATCAAAACATGTCGCTATTGAACATCAAAGCAGATGATAGTTGGCGATATTCATTGTGCTCGCTATTACCGTCTGTTTTACGGTTTTAATTTTAGGCAGCCTACAAAGGTGCGCTATTCTACCACTTCTTTTGCTTGGTCGATGACGGCTTGTGATAAGCTAATACCTTCTTCTTTTGCATGTGTTGGACTGACATACAAGTCAAGCATTTGCGGTGTATATACAGGTATAGCACCTGCTTCTTCACCATTTAAGATACGTACTACGATTTTACCAGTCTCACGGCCAAGATCGTAATAATTCACACCCAAGGCTGCAACGGCACCGCGCTCAACTGAGCTGGTATCTGACGCAATCAATGGAATCTTACTTTCTTTAGCGATTTGATATAATGACTCGTAAGCTGATACCACGTTGTTATCGGTTGAGGTGTAGATCATATCGACCTTACCTTCAAGGCTACGTGCAGCCATCGCAATATCATTACTACGTTGAGCCGGCGCTTCATGCACATTGATACCAAGTGGCGTCAGTTTTTCTTTTAAGTTTTTCAAAATAATGGTTGAGTTGACTTCGCCTGGACTATAGACATAACCGACGTTTTTGAGATCGGGTATGATTTGACGCATTAAGTCAATTTGTGGCTCATAGGGTAGGGCATCCGATGCACCTGTGACATT
>NZ_JBPYDC010000469.1:0-1047 GCF_051847575.1 Psychrobacter sp. 1U2 | reverse complement strand
ATCGCAAGCGTTACAGATGAATATGATGGTTAAAGAACCATTTCCTTTTGCAATGTTAGGGCTGGTACATGTAGATAATAGTGTGACGCAGTATCGTCCTATTGGCGAGCGTGAGACGATCGCTATGTCAGTGTCTTTCGATAACTTACGTGATCATGCGCAAGGTCAGCAGTTTGACTTTGTGACTACGGTCAAGTCACAAGATGATGTCATTTGGGAAGGGGTATCAACTTATTTAGCTCGTGGTAAAAAACCTGCTAGTAATGCAAGCAACAAAAACAAGCCGCGTCCCGCTACTGTCAAGCCAATGGTCGATGAAGAAGGCACCCATGCGGTCTTTGAAGTGCCAGAAGATATTGGTCGTCGTTATGCCTTTATATCTGGCGACTTTAATCTTATTCATTTACATCCATTATCAGCACGCGCTTTTGGATTTCCCAAAGCAATCGCTCATGGTATGTGGTCTAAGGCTAAATGTTTGGCAATGATGGGCGAACTACCCGATGCATGTACTGCTGAGGTATCATTTAAGCTACCTATATTTTTGCCATCTGAGGTTGAGCTGATTGCTGAATCCCTAGCAAAGCTTGAGAGCAGTGATGACAGCTGTAATTTTGGTTTGTATAGCGCCAAAAACGATAAGCCGCATCTTGCTGGTGTTGTTAAGTTAATTTCAGAAGATTAATCAGTATAATCTTAACTCAAATCTTAATATCTACCAATATATATACGACTATGACTCTAAATACAAATGCCCAATCCTTTACAGATGAACATGATAATCAAGACCCGGTAGCTGACAATGGTATGAATCTTTCAGAAGTACTTGAGCCTTATTTTCGCCCTGATGAACAGACAATCGTTTGCGGTGCGCTTGATGAGTCCAAAGTAAAAGCGTTAGCAGCTGCAGGGGTTGAGCTTGTTATTAATTTGCAGCCTGATGATGAGCTTAGTTTCGATGAGTCAGGGGCAGTAACGCGCGCTGGTATGCATTACGAACAGCTACCTATAAGTGGCGCCAAAGATTTAAAGCAGCTCAATATATTA
>NZ_JBPYDC010000468.1:0-1048 GCF_051847575.1 Psychrobacter sp. 1U2 | reverse complement strand
TCATTACTTTTCATAAAAAAATTTAGGGCATATGCAAAATTTTCCTCAAGATCTTGATTATTCTTCTCTTTAACCCACTCTCCATTTGTACAAACATATCTACTTGGCGCTTTCAATAAAGTACCCGGCGAAAAATTAGTACCTTGAAACTCTATTAAATGACAACCATCAGGTGATTGAGCAATGTCTAACGAAGCATAAGGATTGTTCATTTCATCAAATATACTCTTCGCATAGTCTAAAGTCTCTTTCGGAGGCTTTACGTGCTCAAACAGCCCACTACCACTCGCTCTAAAGTCACCTTCTTTAATGTTTCTTTTTAAACTATAGTACCTGTCACCAAATACTAAAATCTTAAAATCATTTGTTAGGTTAGGTATAAATTTTTGTTCAACAAACCTATTAAACCCTTTATGCCTGTAGTTGTATATTGAAAACTCTTCAGCTTGTAATTTAATTTTTCGTTGAAATTTTATTACTTTTCTCTTATTCGATACATTGAAATGTTTTTTCTTAACATCTAACAGATCTTTTTCATTCTTTACTAAAAATACACCACTACTACCTGACCCACTTACTGTTTTTAATACCTTTGGTAGTGGCAAGTTACAGTCATCGATATCAAAGAAGTAATTTCCTTTTAGATTACCAAAACCTAATTCAGTTCTATACAACTCCTGAAATCCTTTATTTTCGTGACTCATAAGTATGTCGTAACTTGGTATAATTCTACATTTTTTATTAATGAAATACATGACATCTCTTAGATATAGTCTAATATTTTCCTCATCACTAGAAGTGTAAAAAACTATATCCGTTTTATCGAAGTCAATATTCATTAGGTCATTGATAGTTATAATCTCACTATCACAATTCAAAAGACTTGATACTTTTTTAACATCTATACTTTGCCAACTTTGACCAGTACTACCAAAAAATCCATTAGGTAGTGTGGCGATATATACCTTCATAATTCTAAGCCCCTATAATTAACATTTTTATTTTTTACCTAAAAACAATATGACCTTAACTATAAAATTACGTTCTT
>NZ_JBPYDC010000467.1:0-1048 GCF_051847575.1 Psychrobacter sp. 1U2 | reverse complement strand
ATCAGTCTAGGCGTGAAGCAGTTAAGCTCAGATCCATTTAACGAGTACTTGGTTAGTAATGACCGCGGTGCTATCGTAAATGGTAAAGTAAAAGAAGTAGATGCTAAAGGTGCTACTATTGAACTTGCGGATGAAGTAGAAGCTTACCTACGTGCTTCTGAAATTCAACGTGATCGCGTTGAAGATGCTACTAAGCATTTAAGCGTTGGTGATGATGTTGAAGCGAAGATCATTAGTGTAGATCGTAAGACTCGTAATATCAGCTTGTCTATCAAAGCAAAAGACGAAGCCGAAGAGCGTCAAGCGATTAAAGATCTTGGCGGTGCAAGTGCTACTCCAGCAGCTGGTTCTGATGCTCAACCAAAAACGATTGGTGATCTAATCAAAGAGCAAATGCAGTAAGCTTTAAGTTATAACTATATTAACCATAAAAAAAGCGACTTCGGTCGCTTTTTTTATGATTAAAAATGATGATAGCGCTTAATCAATAAGTACAAAAACAATTTTTCAACGTTTTGTCCAAACTTTGATTCCTATTTGTGTAGAATTCCGCTATCATTTGCTACATTGAGTAAAGAAATGTAAACTCATGCCAAGTGTTTGATTATACATTAACTTTTAAGCGTTATTATTTTTATCTTTTTAAAGTAGCTGTTCTTATAAAAAACAATCGATTAGTTTTGGACGATACTTTGTAGTAATAATAACCAATTGATAACCTAGATATGATTGATATGTAAATAATACATAGCGAAAAATCGCCTTTATTTATCAGTCATATTTTCATTAATTAAAGAAGGCAATTGTAACGATGCAACAAGCGATTAATAAATCCGACTTCATTAGTAATTTAAGTGTGAGCTGTGACACCATGACTGAGATGGTTGTTGATGATGCTGTGCGAGAAATACTAAACTTGATGGTAGATACTTTGGCTAATGATGGCCGAGTTGAAGTTCGAGGGTTTGGTAGCTTTTGCTTGCATCATCGACGTGCTCGTATGGGCCGTA
The DNA here is from genome assembly GCF_051847575.1 of Psychrobacter sp. 1U2. NCBI lineage: Bacteria > Pseudomonadati > Pseudomonadota > Gammaproteobacteria > Moraxellales > Moraxellaceae > Psychrobacter > Psychrobacter sp. 1U2. The sequence goes on along the minus strand of NZ_JBPYDC010000467.1, from coordinate 38 downwards.
ATCCAAAGACAGGAGAGAGCGTACCGGTACCTGCTAAA
>NZ_JBPYDC010000466.1:0-1052 GCF_051847575.1 Psychrobacter sp. 1U2 | reverse complement strand
TGTTCAACTCAATATATAAATAACTGATGTGTTTATTCGTCAATGGGTAGCAATCGATAGGTAATAATGCATGTTAAAGCTAACCAATGACGGTGCCAAGATTACCTTACACGGCCAGCCACCCGCAGGGGATAATGGACTGTTTTGGTTTGGGTCAGCGTTATTAATTGGTGCCGTAGCAGTGGCATTGGCAATGAGTATATTGCCGGAGCGCCTAGCGATTGGCGCGCTGGCTTTTTTGATTGTAGGCAGTTTTATCTTTAATCGAAAACGACAACAGCGTAAAAAATCTATGAGCGGCAATATCAGTAGCGGTGTCTTATGGGTACGTGTAGGCGAGCTGGTACACGATAATAACGGTCGACGCGACCATATTACTCTAAGCGATGGTGATAAAGTTACCTTGTTTGGCGAGCAGCTCCAAATTGTTGATACAGATAACGTACGTAAATACCATATCAGTGGCTTCGATACTGTCCAAGAAGCGCAAGCGACCAAAGCGATATTAGAAGGACAAGCCCTCAATAAGCGTCATGTTAATATTAAAATGAACGGGGATTAAGCCTTTTATTAAACGATTTATCAAATGATTTTTAATCAGCGATTTTTAAAAAAAGCCATCTGTAAATAGATGGCTTTTTCTTTATTATTTTTTTACAGACCATTTCCAATCTACCTTTTATCTTGCTTTTTGTACCTTTCATCATTTAAAAGTGTTGAATAAAGCTTGCAGCCTCTTACCTAAATGGTTTATAACTAAAAACTAAGGCGTGTTGAATATTCATCAACACTATTGCTGTCTTAAAAGGAGCTGGTCATGCCGCTATCGTCGGTTATTACCTCAGATAAAATAAATTTATATAAAGCTAAAATGTCATTGTATAAAGCATTGTGGTATCAAGTGTTGTCTACTCAAGCCAGCACTGTTAAAAAGTTTCCTATAGGGCCTTCTTTCATAAAAAGAACCTCTATTAGCGCGCTGTTGTTACTGTTGAGTAGTGCAAGTTACGTGCATGCCGATAGTATGAGCGATCTTATCGCACAAAAGACAG
>NZ_JBPYDC010000465.1:0-1052 GCF_051847575.1 Psychrobacter sp. 1U2 | reverse complement strand
TAATATAACCTGCTGCTACCGCCAGCTCATCTGTATCAATCACCAAATTATCGTTGTTACCGTTGTTATCGGCTCTAGGCTGACATAGTCGCTCAGGACTGCCACTTATAGAGTCATCAATAGGCGTATTAATATTGGCGTCCATATGCTCTGTGGTTGGCAAATTCTGGCATTTTTTTAAACATAACCAATAAGCATCGCGGCCGCGTGGATCAACCATATGATGTACAGGTTTTTCTATTAGGCTATGAGCTAAGCGTGTGATTTTGCGTCCTTTTATACCCTCAGCCGTATTTACATTAGGAATATTAATATTGAGTACGTGATAAGGCAAACGTTTGAGCTCCTCCAATAAAAGCGTTTTGGTCAATATTTTGACGATCTCGGTTGCGGCCATTTCATAATGGCTGGTTTGATCCTGTCCATTGCCTTTAATCCTATGACCCACCAATGAAGTTGCAATCGCCGGTATACCAAAAAGCTGAGCGGTCAAAGCCGCACCAAAAGTACCCGAAAACAAGACGTCTTGCCCTAGGTTTGCGCCTGAATTAATACCCGTGATCACGCAGTCAAACTGAGTGTTAGGATAAAGCTCGTGTAGCGCAAGATAGACACAGTCAGCAGGTGAACCATTAACCGCAACGAACCCTGATGGTAATATATGAGGATACAAGGGCTGAGAAATATGAAGCGAGCTGGCACTACCGCTCTGCTCTTCATGGGGTGCAACGACCACAACGTCTCCAATCTGGCAGAGGGCTTGGTATAACGCCAACAACCCTGGCGCATGTACTCCATCATCATTACTAATCAAAAACTTCATGGCAGCTCAATATAGTGATATCTCATTTTCTGGCAACAGACTTAAATATCGTAACCGATTGCTAATAACCTATAGTCATCTATCTCATAGATAGTAGCGTTTAAGAACAAGCATCTTAAAGCAGCATTTTGAGGAAAAAGATAACTTTTGTATGCCTTTATTTAGCAGATAAATGCAGATATAGAAGGTAAAAAACGAAAACCTAGCGGTAATACAATATGGTTTAAAA
>NZ_JBPYDC010000464.1:0-1052 GCF_051847575.1 Psychrobacter sp. 1U2 | reverse complement strand
ACCACGTCAGCGTCAGTTTTGGGAATATGACCTACGGGATGTGATTGACGTGCATAACTATCAATATGTAAGTCACTTAGTATCTGTAATTTCATATTATCCATTGTTGTCTAATAACACCAGCTGTAGAAGCATCAAACAATGATCACAAGCATAAGTACTCTATTTGTGGTTTGCTTAGCACTGAGCAAGTTTGACACTGCCAATCATAGTTTCGCAACTGGTATACATATAAAGTTAAATAGTGTAGCACCTTTTTTGCTACCTACAAAAAGCAAAAATGCAGCTGTTTAAGCTGCACCTCTTATAACATTATAAACATTAGATACTATTGAGTATCATCTGCAATTTAGCAGCAGGGTTCGTAGCCTGTGTAATAGAACGTCCTATCACGAGATAATCAGCGCCATCATTCAACGCCTGCTTTGGCGTACAGATACGTTTTTGGTCATCGGCATTGTCTTCTGGTAAACGAATACCAGGCGTCACTAGCTTAAAATCTTGACCACACAGCGTCTTGAGGGTTTCAGCTTCTTGTGCTGAACAAACCACGCCATCAAGACCAGCTTGCTTAGTTAATTGTGCTAAACGACTAACTTGTACATCTAAACCATCAGTAATACCTGTTTGCATCAATGCGTCATTATCCATAGAAGTCAACACAGTAACAGCAATTAGTAAGGTATCTAAGTCATTATCCAGTAAGCGCTGTTTAGCCAGAGACATAGCTTCAAAGCCTGCGCTAGCATGAATATTAACCATCCATATACCAAGCTCGGCTGCCGCTAATACTGCTTGTGCTGTGGTGTTAGGAATATCATGAAACTTCAAATCTAAAAACACTTCAAATTGACGTTGATGAAGCGCTTTTATGATATCAGGCCCGCAGCGAGTAAACAGCTCCTTACCTACTTTTAAACGACACAGCGCTGGATCTAGCTGCTCAGCCAATGCTATTGATGCTTCCATTGTCATATTATCTAAAGCAATGATGACTGGAGAATTAGTTGTATTATTCATGATGTTGCCATATCAATATTGAATTTATTAAG
>NZ_JBPYDC010000463.1:0-1053 GCF_051847575.1 Psychrobacter sp. 1U2 | reverse complement strand
AAGGCTGTTTAATCTATCGATAAGTTTTATGTAAGCCAATTTTAATAACTAATCTCTAATAATTAAACCTTCAATAAAATATATAGGATACATAATGTTTTCATTCAAAACGTTAATGGTGAGTCTTGCTTTCGGATTCACATTGGTAGGCTGTAGCTCAGCCGCTTCTAAGGACAATAGTATAGAGGAAGTCATCATCTATAGTAACGCCGACGAAGAAGCGGTAGAAGTCATCCAAGAAGTATTAGATCAAGCGGGCTATGAAGGTCAATATATCTTCCAATCCTTTGGCACCGGTGAGCTTGGCGGGCGTTTATTGGCGGAAGGTAAAAACACAGAGGCAGACTTGGTCACCATGAGCTCGTTTTATTTAGAGAGCGCGCAGGCAAAGCATTCGATGTTTAAAGAGCTAGCGTTTAAGGTCAATCCTCAAGTGACAGTACCTAATTACTATGCCCCCATTCTCAGTTTTACTGGGGCAATGATTTTAAATACGAAAGAGATGGCTGTACAAAATCTGCCTAGACCAACCAGTGCCAGAGATTTGGCAAATCCAGTCTACAAAAATAAAATTGCGATGGTTGATCCTAATGGCTCATCGACTGGTTGGTTATTTGTTCAAAACATCACATCTGCCTATGGCGAAAATGACGAAGGACAAAAAATCATGAACAGTATTCGTAAAAATGCTGGTCCCAATTTAGAGCTATCAGGATCAGGCCCATTGAAAAAAGTCATGGCAGGTGAAGTGCCTATTGGCTTTGGTATGCGTCATCAAGCTGTCGTGAATAAAGATGAAGGTCTGCCTATTGATTATATTGATCCTAGCGAAGGCAACTATACGCTGAGTGAATCAGTCGCTGTTATCGATAAAGGAAACAAAACCAATCAAAATGCAATGGAAATAGCCGAAATTATCACCAAAAATGCGCGACCACAACTATTAGAGATATATCCAAATGTCGTCTATGACGGTGAAACAGTGGCACCTGAGAACCAAGTCAAAAATGTAAAAACCTATGCTGAACCGCTGACCGCTGAGTTATTAGATAA
>NZ_JBPYDC010000462.1:0-1054 GCF_051847575.1 Psychrobacter sp. 1U2 | reverse complement strand
GCTTTTATTTTAATACTTTGATTTTGCAGTAATCGCGCAAATCTTAATCCAAGGTTTGTACACCACCACCATTTACAAAGATAGTTTGACCACTGACCCAAGTCGATATAGGCGCAGCAAAATACAATATAGCACCGGCGATATCATCGGCTTCACCTAGGCGTTTAATAGGCGTATTTGCGAGCATTTTCTTCTCAATCTCAGGTGTCAATACACTCTCTAACGCAGCCGTGCGCGTCGCGCCAGGACCAACTGCGTTAATACGTACTTCAGGGCCAAAATCATGTGCCAAGTTTGCCACCATATGATTGACAGCGGCTTTTGATCCTGCATAACCACTCATATTTGGGCTTTTATTCACACTCGACATGGAAGTGGTAAACACAATGGAACCATAACCTGACTCTTTCATGTATGGCACGCACAACTGACACAGACGCCAGCCACTAAAAACGTTTAGCTCAAAGTCGCGGCGGATATCATCTACTGAGATTTTAGTAGGATCTTCTTTACCACCGCCGCCACCGCCAGCGTTATTGATTAAGATGTTAACCGCTCCAAACTCTGTCACTACTTGATCAACCATAGCGACTAAATCATCATCTTTTAGGATATTGCACTCGACCGCTAAACCTTTGACCCCTAGTGCTTCAATATCTTTAATAGCAGCTTTAGCATCTTCTAACTTTAGATCAGCAATAGCGATATTAGCGCCCGCCTCTGCTAAGCGCATTGCGGTTGCTTTACCAATACCATTTGCGCCGCCTGTGACGATAGCCACTTTACCTGACAAATCAAATAGTTCATTAAATGCTTTATGTTGAAATTTCTGCATACTTATCCCTTATAATTATTATTTATATAATTGTTAGATGGTTATCTATGATTTGATTGTCACTCTTGTTCGAATGACAGTAATAAGTATGCGCCTATTAATTTGACTTAATGTGACAGATTGACCGTCTTTTGTAACGATTATCTATAAGTTAATTTTGTTTAGATAAATGATATAAATTTGGAACTATAAGATAAAAAAATCAAAAAACTAAATAAT
>NZ_JBPYDC010000461.1:0-1056 GCF_051847575.1 Psychrobacter sp. 1U2 | reverse complement strand
CTAAGCATAAACCTTTGCGTAAGCAAAATGCTTGGTTAAAAATACTAGACTGTGGCGATTCATAAGACATTGAGATTCAGGTACTAAAGACTAACTCTAGACATTTTAAGTAGGGATGCACTATGAAATATATCAGTACCCGTGGTCAGACAGCGCCGATGGATTTTAGTGATGTGCTATTGATGGGACTGGCACCAGACGGTGGCTTGATGTTGCCTGAGCACTATCCAAATATTGATAATGCGACGCTTGATGAATGGCGCACGCTTAGCTATCCAGAGTTAGCGTTAGCTATCATGCAGCGCTTTGCTACCGATATTCCTTATGCTGATCTAAAAGATATTGTAGAGCGTACTTATACGACTGAGGTATTTGGCAGTACAGAGATTACGCCAGTACGTAAGCTTGAGGATAATCTCTATACTTTAGGATTGTCCAACGGTCCAACGCTAGCGTTCAAAGATGTGGCAATGCAGTTTTTGGGCAATGCTTTTGAGTATGTACTTAAGCAAAAAGACGCACGCATTACCATCATTGGTGCAACCAGCGGAGACACGGGTAGTGCGGCAGAATATGCACTGCGTGGTAAAGAAAATATCGAAGTCTTTATGCTGTCACCACATGGCAAGATGAGTGAATTTCAACGCGCGCAAATGTATAGCTTAACGGATGATAATATTCATAATATCGCTATCGACGGTATGTTTGATGATTGCCAAGATATTGTTAAAGCATTACAACAAGATGCAGAATTTAAAGCCGCCTATAACTTAGGCACGGTCAACTCCATCAATTGGGGTCGCATCTTGGCGCAGATTGTCTACTATTTTAAAGCTTACTTTGCAGTGACGAATAGCAATGATGAACAAGTCAGCTTTAGTATTCCTTCGGGGAACTTTGGTAATGTTTGCGCAGGTCATATTGCTCGTGAAATGGGACTACCCATAGGGCGTTTAATCGTCGCGACTAATGAAAACGATGTGCTCAATGACTTCTTTAATCAAGGCGCTTACCAGCCACGTGCGACTGACAAAACTTATGTGACCTCAAGCCCTT
>NZ_JBPYDC010000460.1:0-1057 GCF_051847575.1 Psychrobacter sp. 1U2 | reverse complement strand
GCAATCAATCGCTCACCCTGATTTATGAACGTGATAACGATTTTGTGAAAGTCACTATCTTGACCAAACAGATGCAAAATGCAGCCAGGCTTGGGGTTATCGGTGCAGAACATGCGTCTGACGTGAGTCAATCCGTCATTCAAGCTTCATTACGCAATATGAAAGACTTGGTTGATGAGGATACTTTAGATGAGAACAGCCCTGACTTCACCGCGGCCGTCTCTACCATTAACGAGCTGATGGACTATCTGCATTCTAGCAAAATCATCTGTTATAGTCCGCAGGGACGTGCTTATGAGTTACCACAGGGGGCAACAGCGCTAGACTTCGCTTACGCTGTCGGGCCTATGGTCGGTAACGTAGCGGTTGGGGCCAATATTGAGGGTAAAAAAGCCAAGCTGGGTACGGTAGTCAAAAACGGCCAATTGGTCGGAATCGAAGTCAATAGTCACTCAGAGCCAAAAGCTGAATGGCTTGGGTTTGTCGTGACCAACAAAGCCCGTGAAGAGATTTTACGGTGGTTTAAAGACTTATCAGCGGCTGATAAACAGCATCATGGGCAGCAAGCTTTGGATCGCGCATTAAAGACCTACCAAAAGAACCTCGACGACTTGACGGATAATGATTGGCAAAATCTTATCGAATGGCGCGGCTTACCAGAGAAAAGCGCGCTTTTTGAACAAATAAGCTCTGGCACCTTGCTACCACAGCTTGTAGTGTCACGTTTGTTCAGTGATGAAGTCAGCAATTTACAGGCTCAACGACCCCACAATGGTATGGTACAACCGCAGCAACTGATTGCAAATGCCACCGGTGTTGAGATTGATTTTGCTAATTGTTGTCATCCTATCTATGGTGACCCTATCGTTGGACATCTCTCACGTCATGGCTTGGTTGTTCATCGTCATAAGTGCTTCTCGCTTGATGATATCCGTAAAGACAATCCTTATCAGGTCATACAGTTACGCTGGCGTAGTGATAAAGCGATCAAACAAAGTGAAGAAGATGAGCAAAATGGAAAGATTCGTTTTCCAGCTTACCTAAAACTGTCGATTGC
>NZ_JBPYDC010000459.1:0-1059 GCF_051847575.1 Psychrobacter sp. 1U2 | reverse complement strand
ACAGCTGGGCCAAATGAGTCAGGTCATAAAGAGCTATTAGGCCTGTTGAGAGAGCAGCTAAAGCGTAGCTCAGCAGTCATGCTGGTTTTGGACTATACGCAGCTCAACTCTGAAGCCGAAGAAAGTATAAAAAATGAGATAGAAGCCATTCCTACTATCCAAAAATCAAGACTGTTTGCTTTAGTTAATAAGTTTGATCAAGAGTCAGCCAATGCGGATGACGCTGAAACCACTAAAAAACATATTTTCAACAACCTACTCAAAGACAAAATTGATCTGGAGCATATCTATCCTATATCAGCAAGAGATGCTTATTTAGCCAATCGGATGGAAAGTTACCTGTTAGAGAATAAAAACAAACCTGACTATAAAGAAGGGACTTGGATAGAGGACTTTGCTAAGCAAGTATTGGGTAAAAGAGCTGAACAAAAATATGAAAAGATGGACGCAGAGGACATCTCTGAGGAGCTAAGAGCATTGATAGACGATAGTCGCATGTCAGAGCCTTTAACAGATGTTATCGTAAATATGCAAAAAAACGCTCCTTATATTGCCATTCAGTCTGCTCTCGCAGGGGCAAGTGATGTATTTGAAAAGCTACATAACTTCTTCAATATTCGTGGACATTTCGCTGAAAAAGAGAAAATGACGAATGAAGAGATAGTTGAGTTAGAAAAAACCATAAAAAGTTTAGAGAAGCAAATTAATGAGTCAGAAGTACTGTCTGAAAATATGAAAAAAACATTCTCAGATATAAAGCAAAAAGCAAAGAAAGAGATGAAAAAAAAAGAAGAAACCACAAAAATAATGCCAATCATAGAGATAAGGCTAAATGATATGTTTGGTATTGAAAGTAAAAAAATTAAAAAAGAAGTTGGAAAAATAGATGAAACGATAAATAAGACTCTTTTACAAAAGTTTTTTAACCATGAAGAGTCTGACGAGCGAAAATTAAAGTTGGCAGAACTTGATAAAGCTAAAGAACTTGCAAAGTCTAGTAAGTATGCACTAGTTTTCTCAACAAAATCTGATCTTAATGCCTTTCAAAAAAGTGTAGAA
>NZ_JBPYDC010000458.1:0-1059 GCF_051847575.1 Psychrobacter sp. 1U2 | reverse complement strand
TCATCGATCCATTGAGTGTTTTCTGAGCCAAAAAAGAGTAGATAGCGATAGGTATCTAGCAAAGCTTTGACATCATCATAGAATCTACTATCTGGGTAACGGCCTATAAAATCTTCCCAAAATACAGCGCGTTCAACCAACTCTTCAAGAGATATACCAATTGCAGCATCGAACCAAAATATCTCTTGATTGTCTTGCGCCATTCGCTGGATAAACTCACTTTGGTCATCTGGTAGATAAGGGGTGAACATATCAGCCATGGCCGAAAGGTCGTGATGAAAGGCAAAGTGACCTTCGCCTATATATCGGACACTGACGTCAGCTTTGCTCCTTACCAAGCTAATAAGATAGCGGACACGAGGATTTACCAGCTTTAATTGCGCTACCGTTAATTTTCCATCTTGGTCAATATTATCCATGACGCTGTAAAATGCTTCATCATCCATAGAGCTATCAGTATTCAAAAAACGTCCATACATCGATTGGTAGGCTTCTAGCCATTGAAGTATCTCGGCATTGTCTGCCACTGGTAAGCAAGCCTCTATTTGACGTTGAACTGCATGAATATCTTCGATTTTACTTTTATTATCAATGGTATTTATCGTGTCATCAAGCTTGGAACAAATGAGCTGCTCTTTTAATGTTTTTTCAGATAGTGTAACCAATGCTTTAGTAAGAGCTTTTGGCGTTTTCGCTTCTGTAAGAGGCTGTGTACTTGGCGCTGCTTCGGTTTGTGCTGACGTTGAGGGCGCATCTGATGAATCAGTTTTATCCGAAGGCGGCTGGCAAGCAGTTAGGCCAAGCAGTAAGCTTGCACCTATGATGAGTGTTCTTCTGTTCATTTGCACAGACTGCATCCTTTTAATACTCAATAGAGTATTAATCTTAGTTTTTAAAAAATTATTTTGACTATTCAATATGCAATAAATTGGCTTAATTGTAAAAAATTAGAACAATCTTATCGAGTTAATAGAAGACTATTGTTTGCTTGTATACATTCTACTCTTTTATATTCTTTAGAGATAGTCAATCTGTAACCTTTTTCAATTATCAAATAGA
>NZ_JBPYDC010000457.1:0-1059 GCF_051847575.1 Psychrobacter sp. 1U2 | reverse complement strand
GATAAGATTTATAACTTAGTGCCAGAGTCTGAGCGCGCATGGCATGCCGGTGATAGCGGCTTTGCTGGACGCACCATCTTGAATGACACTTCTATCGGTATCGAAATCGTCAATAGCGGCATCAAGCCCGAATATCGAGACGCGCTAAAAAATGACAATCTCGACTATCGTCCTTACGAGCATTACGTCGCATTTGATGAATTACAGATTAAAAAGGTCGCTAAGCTGGTGCAAAACATTGCCACGCGCTATGACATCTCACCAAAAAACATCGTTGGTCACTCTGATATAGCGCCGTCACGCAAAATCGACCCCGGTGCCAAGTTCCCTTGGGAGCGACTGTATAAAGAGTACGGTATTGGCGCTTGGTATGATGAATTTGATAAGCAATTTATTATGAATCAAAACGAGTTTGCAACGGCTACGATACATGAAATTAAGCAAGAATTTCGCGATTACGGTTATCAAATTAATAATAGCGATGAATGGGATAAAGCCAGTCGTGATATGGTTTATGCGTTTCAATTGCATTTCAGACCGCAGCGTCCAACGGGCGAGCTAGATTTAGAGACTTACGCGATACTACGCGCACTCAATAAGAAATATGCTGGTCGTGATGACTTTTATTAAGATTGAGTTATAGAACAAACCCTGGTTTTTAAACCTTGCTAAAACGATATGCTTTAATTGATATTTCCTAATCAATGCTTGCTAATGAGGTATCTTATGACGCTACGTATTCACACGCTATTTCATACTGATTATGAAGACTTAAGCTTCATCAAGCAGTGGGCAAACAATCACGGTCATATTATTAATGTCAATCGTTCTTACGATGATGACGCTCTGTCCATGCCCGATAGCTTTGATTGGCTTATCGTAATGGGCGGGCCGATGAGCGTCCATGATGAGGAAAAACACCCTTGGCTCATCAAAGAGAAACGCCTGATAAAGCAAACGATTGATGCTGGCAAAACGGTCATCGGTATTTGCTTAGGGGCGCAGCTTATTGCCCATTGTTTGGGCGCTAACGTCCAGTCATCTGGGGTAAAAGAAATC
>NZ_JBPYDC010000456.1:0-1061 GCF_051847575.1 Psychrobacter sp. 1U2 | reverse complement strand
CACATGATCAAGCCGGCGAACTTTGGTAAAGGAAAAAATCACCCCTATGATGGTAATGATGACCACCATCCAAAAGAAGCTGCTGGCAAAGCTATATTGTACTGCCCAACTATAGGGCGCAAAGAATTCTGCGATTTGCCCACCGATAAAGTGTGCCACTCCTACCATAGCAAAGCATAAGCCGAACATCACCATTAAGTCATTAAGTGTCGCTGGACGTGCATGGTCACGCTCGTAGCTCTCAACCGCTGCAATCACTTTATTAATACTACTGCTATCAGCCCTTAATAAGCGATCTATCTTATCGCTGTGCTTGGCCATGACCAAGATAGCCAATAGCCACAATGAGGCATTGGTCGTATCAACCAAAATCATCATGCCAAACAAATCATCACTGACCCCAAACAATTCTTTCATCGCTGCCTGATTAGCAGCACCGCCAATCCAGCTACCTGCCACTGCTGAAAACCCGCGCCATAACGTATCATCGGTAAACATACTGGGCGATACCCACTTAGCCACACCCAAACTAATCGGACCACTGATAATAATGGCAATACTGGCGGCAAAAAACATCGCAATGGCTTTCCAGCCTAAGCCCAGTATCTTGGGTACATCCATCGACAGGGTCATCAGTAGTAAGCTGGCTGGTAACAAGTAGGTAGCGGTAAAGCCATAAATCTGTGAGCCAATACCATCAGCAAAGAAGCCCAAGCTATTCAACGTCGCCGGTATAAAGCAGCACAATACGATACCGGGCAATACAGCATAAAAACGTCGCCAAAACTTACTGGGCAATCCTTGGGTATAAAATACCAAGCCTATAATGGCCATGATAATACCAAATGCTAGTGGCAAACTATCAATTGCAAAACTTGAGGTAGCGGGCATCAAAGGGCTCCGAAGTGTGCGATTTATCAAAGTTTGTCAGTATAGACAAGGCAAAAAATAGGTGCAAGCTGCTATTTGGCCAAATCCTAAATTGAATAGACACAAAAAAGCCAGATAACACGTATCTGGCTTTTTCCGGCTTTACTATAGGGCTAAATGAGCGGCTTTAC
>NZ_JBPYDC010000455.1:0-1061 GCF_051847575.1 Psychrobacter sp. 1U2 | reverse complement strand
CGCAATCAGATCGTCCGACCATTTCATCTCAGCAATAGATTGCTTATAAAAATTCTCATTTAATGCCTCAAGCCCCCAGTGGCGGGCAATACGTGCATGCAAAAAGTACTGGTTAATGGCAATCAACGACTGTCCGAGCACTTTATTTAAGGCGCGAATGACCTCTTTATCCCCTTTCATATTCTTTCTCCCTAACCTCTTAATACTGACTCTAAATATTGTGATTCATTACATCTATAATGAAGTTAAACAATATCAGGAGATACCTCTGCCATTTGGCTTTGTAGATAATTAGGCAGACCGACCATATCAATAAGGCGTAGCTGCTGCTCTAACCAATGTGCATGATCTTCTTCAGTATCTTTGAGCTGCTCAACCAACATCTCACGGGTCACATAATCCTGCTCTTCTTCACACAGCGCAATACCGTCTTTTAGATGCTGCTGCACCTCATACTCTAAATCAAGATCATATTGCAGCATCTCAGGAACAGTGCTACCGATTTTAATCTCATTAACGGTCATTTTTGGCGTACCGCTGAGCATCAAAATACGGCGAATAATGGCCTGCGCATGCAAAGTTTCATCTTCCATTTCATGATGGATACGGTCATATAGCTTACCGTAATGCCACTCAGCATACATCTCTGAATGAATAAAATACTGGTCACGGGCTGCAAGCTCACCGCCCAGTAAGAAATTTAAATAATCAATGACTTTTTGGCTGCCTATCATAACGTGTACTCCTATTCCTATACTCATTCGATTTTTTATTTATTCTAAGATGGTTCTGTTAATACAAAAAAATGTATTTATCAGTCGTTTATTGACCTTCAACTATATCCAATATATGGCTAAAGTATCTAACAGCGTTAGTAAAATATACTAGCACAAAGGCAGGATAAGGGGTGTAACGTTATGAACTAGGAATAAGATGTCAGTTGAGAATAATAACTAACACCATTGTAAAAGTGACTGTAAAGAAGCAGATGACGCTTAAGCATGATTTGGAATTGTTGATAAAAAGGGGAAAATAGTAGGTAGTAGAAAGTTACTACATAC
>NZ_JBPYDC010000454.1:0-1063 GCF_051847575.1 Psychrobacter sp. 1U2 | reverse complement strand
CCTAATCAAGGAGTCTTCATGCCTGCAGTTAAGGTTAAAGAAAACGAACCAGTTGATATCGCTATCCGTCGTTTCAAACGTGCTTGTGAAAAAGCTGGTGTATTATCAGACGTACGTAAGCGTGAGTTTTATGAAAAGCCAACGCAAGTACGCAAACGTAAAAAAGCTGCTGCCGTAAAGCGTTATAAGAAAAAACTGCAACGCGAAACTATTCGTACCACTCGTATGTACTAATCACTAATACGATTAGCTAAGTACAAGCGCTACACTAACGCCACTGTTATCAATAAATAACAGTGGCGTTTTTTATGCTACAATTTTTGTTATTGCTGTTGTTTACACAGACTTTTATTAATAGGTCAATCATAAAGCACCTTCTTAAAAGCCTAACGAATAAAACTTAACGAGTAAGGATAATAATAGTGAGCCAACTTAAACAGAACTTATCGGACAATATCACAGCCTCTATGAAAGCGCGTGAGCTTGAGCGCGTCAAAGTACTACGCAATGTGCAAGCGGTCGTCAAACAAATCGAGATTGACCGTCAAAAAGAGCTTGATGATGCAGGCGTCTTAGAAGTGCTACAAAAGCAGCTAAAACAACGCCAAGAGTCGTTAGCTATCTTTACTGAAAATAGCCGTGATGACTTGGCAACCAAAGAGCAGTTTGAGATTGATATCATCAATGAGTTTATGCCGCAGCAGATGAATGACGCTGAGCTGGCCGCCTTAGTCAATGCAGAAATCAAAGAACAAGGCGCAACCTCAATGCGTGATATGGGTAGTGTCATGGGCGTACTGAAAAATAAGACTGCTGGTCGCGCTGATCCTGCACTCATCTCAAAACTGGTAAAAGACGCGCTACAAGGTTAATCCTTACTGTTTAAAGATAGCCGCTGCTATCTAAACAACCGCCTAAGGTTTAAAATTTTTGGCGGTTTTTACGTTTTTAATTTCTTGTTCGATATTGGCCAATAATGGATGAGTACTGCTGCTCTTTGCGCTAGCGTCCAATTGTTCGACCAGTCGTTTGGCCTGCGTAAGTGAGATAAGTGCCGACTCGT
>NZ_JBPYDC010000453.1:0-1063 GCF_051847575.1 Psychrobacter sp. 1U2 | reverse complement strand
CTGAGGTTCATCAAGCAGGTATCTTTTTATTAAAAAATATCCCTGATGATCAAATTGGACAGATTTTAGGCGCTTATTGCCCTAATGTGTTGTTCCCATATGCGCGTGAAGTCATTAGTGACATTGTTACTCGTGGTAGCTTCCCGCAGCTGTTGCTTGCACCAGTCAATTTTGATCAAGCGTACGCGCAAAGCCAACAACAAGCGCAAGTTGATGCTGAAGGTAATGCATAAATTTCAAAAAAGATTTTATATTTTTAAAAAGCCATCTCCTCACTTAGGTAGATGGCTTTTTTATGGGCGGGTCTTTTTAGTATTGTATAGTTATAAAGTATCAACAAAAAACCCTGCTAATGAGCAAGGTTTTTATTAATCCAAAGGGTATTAGAAAACGATTACCCTTTTAACGCTGACAAAACTTGCTGTTTGACGTCATCGATAGCTTGTGTACCATCAAACTTGTCATATTTGGGTGCGTTTTCACCTTCTTTGGCTTTGTCTTGATAGAAACCTACCAAGGCTGATGTCTGCTGATGATAAGTGGCGAGGCGTTCTCGAATAGTAGACTCTTTGTCATCTTCGCGCTGGATAAGTGCTTCGCCAGTGATATCGTCGACACCATCTTGCTTTGGTGGATTATGATCGACGTGATACACACGGCCCGAGCCTGGATGTTGGCGGCGACCAGATAGACGCTTTACAATCTCATCGTCAGGTACGCTAATCTCGACCACATGATCGATAGCAACGTCAGCGTCTGCAAGGGCTTGAGCTTGCGGGATGGTACGCGGAAAACCATCAAGGATACAGCCATTAGCACAATCAGGTTTAGAGATACGCTCTTTTACTAGGTTGATGATAAGTTCATCAGAAACCAGACCACCTGCGTTCATAATGCCTTCAGCTTGCTTACCAAGCTCGCTACCTTCTTTAATCGCTGCACGTAGCATATCGCCAGTAGAGATTTGCGGGATATCAAACTCTTTCGAAATAAACTGTGCTTGGGTGCCTTTACCAGCGCCAGGTGGACCTAGCAAAATAATACGCATCATAATACGTCTCTC
>NZ_JBPYDC010000452.1:0-1065 GCF_051847575.1 Psychrobacter sp. 1U2 | reverse complement strand
TGAACGCCAGCTGGCGGTAACGGCTTGCCCAATTGTTCTTTATTGGATAAAAACAACATTTTTAATGCAACCAATAATGCGCCAACACCAATGATGGCCTGCAATACCTTGCCATCAATCATATCAGCGATGCCTGCACCCACTAGACTACCGATGACCAAGCCTAATGCCATCTTGCGCCATACTTCCCAGCGCACACCGCCACGCTTATTATGTGCAGTCAATGAGCTAATAGAAGTCACCACAATGGTCGCAAGAGAAGTACCAATCGCTAAATGCGTAACGACTGCAGGTGAAAAATCATAGGCAGTAAAAATCCACACCAATGCTGGGACGATAATCATGCCGCCGCCGACGCCAAACAAACCCGCACTGACGCCCGCAAACGCTCCTGCAATCACAAACCATACATACAACATCATCGAATTGGCCTTTTGCTTGTTTTTTGAATGTTTTTGTCGTGCCTGACTACTTTTTTGTCTTCTTATTTTTTTGCCTGTCTACTTGGCGCATACTCTCAAGCTAAATCAGAGGTATTAAATAGGTATAATCGACCATATTACATTTGCCAAACTCTCAGCCGATCTTTATGCTGTTTGTCTTATATTGTCTACTTAAGACAAGCGCCAGTATACCAAAGATTACCCATACGACCTTAACTACAGTGACTAAATTTATGCCGTCATCAGCCAGCACCTCCGTCTATTTATCTGAGCTTACGCATTGTCATGTAATCAGCAGCGCCTCTACCAATACTGAGCTGATAGAACGTGTCCAAGATGACACACTGAGCGCCACTGAATTACATCTATTGACGGCTGAGACTCAAAGCGCAGGACGTGGGCAACGGGGGCGTTCATGGCAATCACCGCGCGGCAATGTCTATCTGTCGTTATACCATCCAGTGCATACATCCATTAGCGGCTTGTTATCGTTACTCGTCGGTGTCGAGCTGGCAAAAATGCCTATTATCCAAACGTTAAATGAGCAGCTGCGCGCGCAAGGTTTGACCCCTATTGGCGTCAAATGGGCCAATGACTTGGGCTTTTATCAAAACCTGCCTAA
>NZ_JBPYDC010000451.1:0-1065 GCF_051847575.1 Psychrobacter sp. 1U2 | reverse complement strand
AATGGTCATGTTATTTTTATATAACGTAGGTTTTGGTCAACTGCCAAGGATGTCTGACAATTTTCGTTTTATCACTGCTAAGGATAGCAATTATGTCTAAATTTGAATCCAATCTTAATAAAGACAGCAAGATCGCTCCAGTTAATGCTATGGATGTTCAGCAAACAAGCTCTATTAGTATCCTAACAAAATCAACCAAACCAATTATGGTGCGAGGTGTGCTATCAGTCGCCGTAGCAAGTAGTTTACTATTGATGGCCGGCTGCGGAGACGATGACACCACGATCACTACTGAGTATATTACATCTGTTCAAGCTGTTAACGCATTTGATAAGGCCCAGACAGATGGTGGTTTTGGTCTGGAGAACACTGCAACACCTGCGGCAAAGTGTGACATCAAAGTAGAAAAAGTCAGCTATCCAACAGTGGGGGCAGCAGGCGAGCGTACGAATGCAACGGCGGCATTGATGTTACCAAGTGGTGATAGTGCCGACTGTCAGGGCGACCGACCTGTATTGCTCTATGCGCATGGCACCACTACTGACAAAGCCTATGATTTTAGTCAAGTAGGTAATCCGCAAAATTCAGCAGGATCAGAGGCAACCCTTATAGCAGCAAATTTTGCGGCGCAAGGTTATATCGTGGTCGCGCCCAACTATGCAGGCTATGATGATTCTGAGCTTGATTATCATCCTTACCTAGTGGCAGATCAACAGTCAACTGATATGGTCGATGCCTTAGATAGCGCACGTGTGATAATCAAAAAGCAGCAGCGTAGCAAGGATACTAAGTACATCAATATCGACGACTCTGGTGAACTGTTTATTAGTGGTTATTCGCAAGGTGGCTATGTGGCCATGGCCGCAGCAAGGCTATTGGAGCAACAAGGCAAATCTGTGACAGCGATAGCGCCATCATCAGGGCCGTATGCATTAGCTGCTTTTGGCGATACTATATTTTCAGGCAACGTCAATATTGGCGCAACTCGGTTTGCACCGCTACTGGCAACTGGCTTGCAAAAAAAGTATAAAAACATCTATCGAAATAGCACAGATATCTTTACGA
>NZ_JBPYDC010000450.1:0-1068 GCF_051847575.1 Psychrobacter sp. 1U2 | reverse complement strand
ATAGTCATTCTTATTGTTGATGACTACATTATCAAAGGACGAGCCGAGCAGTTGACCCATGAGCTCTGCCAACTGCTGTGCCCAAAAGCCATACGTTAAGCTACTGGGATGAAAGCCGTCGCTGGCAAACATAGTGGCGCTATCGATAGGGGTACCGTTGGCATGCTTTTCTGTCATTAGCGTAAAGTTTGCTGCCATATAATGTACATCATTATATTTGGCACAAACATCCTGCAATACTTGGTCGAGCTTCGTGGCTTTTGCCCCGATAAAGTTATTAAGCGGTGACGGTAAAGCAGGCATCTGCGCCATTGGTGGTAGGCTTGAGAAAATAAGTGTTTGTACGCCAAACTTACGCTGAGCAATGGTGATGATTTGCTCAAGTTGATGTTGCCATTTTGCTGTAGAGACGTTGGAGGTCGTATCATTAACGCCGACACTCAAAACCATAATATCAACTGGCTGGCTGGGAGTAGGTAGAATATATAATCGGCGCAAAATATCGAAACTGGTATGTCCCGTTGTCGCTTGCAACTCCCAGTTTAGTGCATCGAAATGAGCGTTAATGACTGGTTGTTGCTGCAAGGCAGGTATCAACTTGCCAGCAAGCGCTTCTTGCTGCGTTAAACTACCAACACCAGCGGCTGCAGAGTCCCCAACGATCATTAAGCTTAGCGTTCTTGTAATCTTACTTACTGCCATTTTAGCAGAGTCACGTAATTGAGAGTCACCTAATTGAATATGACCGTGTCTTTCGCCATCTGGTTCAGGAAGGCGCACAGTGTCGCGTTTGACTTTGTGACCTTGATATAAGTAAATAGGGGCGAGTAATACGTCTTTTGCAATGCCAGACATCTTAATAGGAGCTACCATCCTGCGCGCTCCCGTATGCTAGTGAGACTGTCTTCTATGAGCAGTTTGCCATCGATATAGATATCACGTAACAAGTTAGCTGTATCAGTATTTAAATCATCTATTTTTATGGTTTTTATTTGTCCGTTATCGTCTTTTATTAGTGCTAAACGGCCTTTTTTTGAGCGTTTAGAATGGCTGGTGATGGGGTCTTTA
>NZ_JBPYDC010000449.1:0-1068 GCF_051847575.1 Psychrobacter sp. 1U2 | reverse complement strand
AAGGTCGTCCTTGAAACTGGCCGTGTTGCCCGCCAAGCCAACTCTATTATGGTTCATATGGGCGGTGTATCAGTACTGGTTGCAGCAGTAGTAAAGTCTGAAGCTAAAGAAGGTCAAAACTTCTTTCCATTAACTGTAAACTATCAAGAAAAAATGTATGCAGCGGGTAAAATTCCAGGTGCATACGGCAAACGTGAAGGCCGCGCGAGCGAGTTTGAGACTCTAACCTCGCGTCTTATTGATCGTCCAATTCGTCCACTGTTCCCTGAAGGCTATGTCAACGAGATTCAGATTACAGCAACAGTTGTATCCTCAGATAAAACCCAGTCTGCAGACATTGCAGCATTAATCGGTGCTTCAGCAGCATTAGCAATCTCTGATGCGCCATTTAATGGTCCTGTCGCTGCGGCACGTGTTGGCTTTATCGGTGGTGAGTACGTACTAAACCCAACGACTGAGCAGCTTAAAGAGAGTGATCTTGACCTAGTCGTAGCTGGTACCAAGTCTGCAGTATTAATGGTTGAATCTGAAGCAGCAGAGCTGTCAGAAGATCAGATGTTAGGCGCGGTATTATATGGTCATCAGCAACAGCAAATCGTGATTGATAACATTGCTTCAATGGCAGAAGAGATCGGTACCGCTAAGCAGCAGTATGTTGCCCCTGAGCGTGACCAAGCGCTTACCAGCAGCATGAAAGAGCAGTTCGGTGAGCAAGTTGCAGATGCTTATACCATTACTGACAAGCAAGCGCGTTACACCAAGCTCGATGAAATTAAGCAATCAATCATTGATGCGCTTGCTGGTGATGCTGAGTCAGAAACTTATGCTGATACGGTATCTGAGCTAAAAGAAATCTACAACGACCTTAAATATCGTACGGTTCGTGACAATATCTTGTCAGGTAAGCCGCGTATCGATGGCCGTGATCCTGAAACAGTCCGTGCGCTTGACGTGCAGGTTGGTGTATTGCCATATACGCATGGTTCAGCATTATTTACTCGCGGTGAGACGCAAGCCTTAGTCACCACTACGCTAGGCAATAGCCGTGATGTTAACATGATTGATTCA
>NZ_JBPYDC010000448.1:0-1070 GCF_051847575.1 Psychrobacter sp. 1U2 | reverse complement strand
ATATAATTTTAATGTCACGTTGTACAGAGATAATATGTGGTTCTTCAGGCTTTGCTACATTATCTTCTTGGATAGGTGGCGTTAAAGTTAGTAGTTATAAGAGCTTTATTTCTGAGAAAGATATTAAATCTTGTTTCAATATGTCATTGAAGAAAGATGGGATTCTTTCTTCTAATCGTGTAGATCCGTTGCTGAAAGCGTTTTCAATCTCTCATTATGTTAGAAGTTTTAAAGATTCATTGCCTTTAGATGAGCAGATAAGGTTAATTAAAGAATGCATAATGCTTGATAGAGAAAATAACTTTTATAGACTGTTGTTGTCTTTAGTGTATTATAAAAGTGGTGAGTTTATGGAGGCGGACAAAATACTTATTGAAGCTATAAATTATAATAATATTTACAATATAGATTGGCTTGCTAAAACTAAGTTTCCTAAAGTAACTATTTTATCTTCTTTCGTTGAGGATTTTAAGGTTTATGCTAAGCAAGGAAGCGTAGCTGCGTCTTTAGTAGTTTTTTTAAATGATTATTATAATAAAAAAGTCGATACTGATTTTTTTTCCAATATATTAAGTAACAGTAGACAAGATGCTTTAGGATATGGTCTTTTGGAAAAAAAGCTTAGAGATTTTTCTGTTAAAGGGGATAGGTAGGTTTTTATTTTCATTCTTTGTGTTAATTATACTATTTTTAAGGAAGGTGTCTTATGAAAAAAGCATTAATTACTGGTGTAACTGGTCAAGATGGTAGCTATTTAGCTGAGTTTTTATTGGAAAAAGGCTATGAAGTACATGGCATTAAGCGTCGAGCTTCATCTTTTAATACTCAACGAGTGGATCATATACTTCAAGACCCACATGAACGTAATATCAATTTTCATCTACATTATGGTGATCTTACTGATTCTTCTAACTTAACACGCATACTTTCAGAAGTAGAGCCAGATGAGGTTTATAACCTTGGTGCCCAGAGTCATGTAGCGGTGAGCTTTGAGTCACCAGAATATACCGCTGATGTCGACGCCATGGGCACATTACGTTTGCTAGAAGCCATTCGCTTTCTGGGGTTGG
>NZ_JBPYDC010000447.1:0-1070 GCF_051847575.1 Psychrobacter sp. 1U2 | reverse complement strand
CCATCAATCGTTTCATCTACCTTGGTTGCTTGTTCAGTTTCTTGTTCAGTTGCTTGGGTTGAAGGTGCTATAACCTCCTCTATGGTCGTTGTCTCATCGTTTTGAAGGACTGTACTTTCTGAGTTTTCAGTGATTGGCTGGCAAGCATTAAGCACAAGTAGCGTTGTAACACTAATAGCTATAGCAGGAAGAGGATAACGATAAGAAGCCATGATATGTCCTTAACATAAATAAGCCGCTAGTCAGTCAAATGAATGAATAAATTGACAAACCATTTGGCTAAAACACAACAAATAATGGATACTAGCAGATTAGTCTTGCTAATTCGAGTCGCTAACGTTTTAAATGTCAGCAGCAAATTTGCTACAACCTGTGTTCTAGTACTTTATGATACCTAACTGCTGACAGCGCTCTTTACTTAAATGAATACGTACAAACTCACCAACACCTAGATCGCTCAATTCAAACCCAGCCACTGACCATCTGATTAAGCGTAAGCAAGGCAGGCCAACATGTGCTGTCATACGACGTACTTGACGGTTTTTTCCTTCGTAAATGGTCAGCATTAGCCAGGAGTCAGGTACGCTTTTACGCTCGCGAATAGGCGGGTTGCGTGCCCAAAGAGACATCGGTAATTCGTCTTCGTTTAGATGTTTGACTTTAGCAGGCAGCGTCTTACCGTCTTTTAAAACAACACCTGTTACAAGCTGACGTAGTTGCTCAGGAGTTGGGATGCCTTCAACCTGTACCAAGTAAGTTTTGCCTTGTTTGTGCCCATCATTGGCCTTTGGTGGATGCGTGATGGCTTTGTTTATCCGTCCATCACTTGTCAAAATAAGTAAGCCTTCTGAAGTCGCGTCTAAGCGACCAGCCACTCTCAAAGACTTGTCAGTGAAGTATTCAGATAACGTAGTATGGTCATTGTTACTATCGTCACGAAACTGACTTTGTACTCCGTAAGGTTTGTTAAATAAAACAAGGCTTGAGGTTGACATAAGGCAAATATATCCAAACAAAGAAGAAAAAGAAAAGGTTTTATATGATAAAAAAGGAAGATTGCGCTACCTATT
>NZ_JBPYDC010000446.1:0-1071 GCF_051847575.1 Psychrobacter sp. 1U2 | reverse complement strand
ATAACTGCCAGCCATTTTTAAAAGCTTCGTAAAACACCGCCAGTAGTGGTATGACCAACATAACAATCATAAATAAAACAGCAATAGCAATAAAGGTGCGCCGTATCCAAGGCGTGTCTTTGGTTGCAGGATTGCTCTGATAATCATAGCTATTAGATATTTGCATGTTAGCGAGCTCCCACACGGCGCGACAGTTTCCACTGAGCAATATTGATGGTTAATAAAATCACAAATGAGATCAGTAGCATAAATAATGCAACGGCTGATGCACCTTGAATATCAAACTGCTCAAGCTTACTGATAATGATGAGTGGTAAAATCTCAGACTGCATGGGAATATTACCTGCAATAAAAATCACTGAACCATACTCGCCGGTCGCACGCGCAAACATCATGCCAGCACCCATCAGCAGTGCTGGTAGTAGCTCTGGTAAAATAACCTTACGAAAGGTCGTTAAACGATTGGCACCCAATACCGCAGCAGCTTCTTCAAATTCAACGGACAACTCTGCTAATACTGGCTGTACCGCACGGACAATAAACGGAAAACTTACCACCACTAAAGCCAGCCAGATGCCTAATGGCGTAAAAGCTACCTGAATATCGAACTTAGCAAACCACTGACCAATCAGACCATTAGGTGCATAAAGCGTAGCAAGAGAGATACCAGTGACCGCAGTCGGTAGCGCAAAGGGCAAATCAACCAAGGCGTTAATCATTGACTTACCCCAAAACTCATAACGCACCAGCACCCACGCAACCAGCGTACCGAATACCATATTGGTTAGCATGGCCAAAAACGACATCCATAAGCTCAGCTTAATAGCAGCCGTCACTTGTGGTTGAGTGATGGTCTCCCAAAACCCAGTCCAGCCCATCTGTGTCGTGGTATAAGCCATCATTGCAAACGGTAGGACGACCAATAACGATAAGCTAAAGACCGTGATACCCATACTCAGACCAAACCCTGGCAACACATTGCGTTGACGCAACCGGGTCAACCAGCCTTTTTTGTGAAGGGGTTTATTGGCAGAAGATGTTTTTGCTTTCATAGTGATGTCCTATAGCCTA
>NZ_JBPYDC010000445.1:0-1072 GCF_051847575.1 Psychrobacter sp. 1U2 | reverse complement strand
CTTTTTGCCAGTCAAAATGAGGGCGTTTAGCATGGCGGCAGCAACGATAATAGAGGTACCATGTTGATCGTCATGAAAAACTGGAATGTTCATACGTTTACGCAGCTCGCGCTCGATTTTAAAACATTCAGGTGCTTTGATGTCTTCTAAGTTAATACCACCAAACGTTGGCTCCAGTGATGCAACCGCTTCAATAAATTTGTCAGGATCATTTTGTTGAATTTCAATATCAAAAACATCGATACCAGCGAATTTTTTGAATAATACCCCTTTACCTTCCATCACTGGTTTTGACGCCAGCGGACCGATATCACCCAAACCCAATACGGCAGTACCGTTAGTAATAACACCAACCAAATTACTACGTGCTGTATATTTAGCGGCTGTCGTTGGGTCTTTTTGAATCTCAAGACAAGGTACTGCGACACCTGGCGAATAGGCTAAAGCCAAATCACGCTGGTTAGCCAGTTGTTTAATAGGTGTTACCGAGATTTTACCTGGTCTTGGAAACTCATGATAATGTAGAGCAGCCTGTTCGAACTGTTCTTTATCTGTATTAGGATTATCCATATTCAAATTGGTATCGTCATTCATAATAATGGCCATTGTTGGAATAAATTGAAATAAAACAAAGTGTGATAAACAAAATAAAGTAACGCTCGACCCCAAAAAATCGTCGAATATAAGCTCCAGCAAATAACAGATTAAGGAGCTACTAAGCGACTATTAAAAGGCGATGCACAGTCAAAAAAGCGTTAGGCTATGATCAGATGATAACGTAAAGCGAAAAGCTAATAAACTTAGCTATTTTAGTCTAGCATTATTGATAATTAGCTGCCGAGTCAATCATAACGAAGTGCATAACTTATATAATAAATTGATAACGAACATTTAGCCAGTTGATAGTAACAAATAAAGTGAAATTTACAATATATATTCAATATTGTGACTATTGTTTTAAATTTAGTCTAAATTTTACTGTCAGTTATTAGGTTAGTGGTTTCATCTCAAGATTTTTTAGAAGTGACATAATGATTAACAACTAAACAGAGAATAATAAAAAACGTTTATT
>NZ_JBPYDC010000444.1:0-1074 GCF_051847575.1 Psychrobacter sp. 1U2 | reverse complement strand
CTAGCTTTTGGGCACTGCTGTCTTGCCAGCTATCGACAATCAGGTTGCTTAAGCGTTCGGTTTGCTCCGCTTCACAGATGATAACCGCGTGCTTAGGCAAACTAATCAAACGCTGATGCAAGTCCATCAAGCTACTTGCCAACTTGTCCCACTGCGCCTCATCGGTACTTGCCTGCGTCAAAAACGCTTTCAGCGCATTGAGTGCTGGCAGACCACTGCGCACATATTCTAGCTGCGCTTGGCGACTCATACCACGACTGGCAGTTTGCATGGCATAAGCATGGCCTGATCCTGCAAGGTTCGATTGCCAGCTGGCTTGACGCTGCTGCAAGATCTCTTTGATTCGGTCATGCTCGGTAAAGACGCTATGCTCCATCACTTCTTTGAGCAAGTCAATCGCTTCAGGTTTACGGTTTAGCGCACGCGTTGCGACGACAAAATAACTACTGATAGATTGGCTATCATCAATATTGGTGCGTTGACTAATACGCGCCGTTACTCCTGAGGAATGTGCAGCTTGTTTCGCTTGCAGCTCATGAGCACTTAAGGAGTCCGTACCCAGCTCAGATAATAAACTTAGATAAATAGGCAGCAGTGGGTGATTAATCACTTCATTAACCGGTAATTCATCATGGTTATGCTCACCGATCGCATCAGTCAACGGCACAATTACTTGATAATAATAGAGGCCATTGGTACCTGCCTCATACTCAAACAAGGTACTGTCTTGCCCGCTTAAACGCACAGGCTTTTGCGTGCCTTTTTTAAAGCTGATATCTGCTGGTACGTCTTCTAGGCCAACTTTTGGCAAGAGGCTGACATCATCGGGTGCAGTTTGACGCGCTGCTAGATCCAGCGCCTGCTTGTGCAAGATATCTTTATCATCAGCGGTCAAATCCATAGCGATGGTATCAAGACGAGTCTGCTCAGCTGCTGCCAGACGGGCTGATTTTTCACTATCTGGCGTTAATGTCACGCGGACACGATGCTGATTATCAAGTAAATGCTGTTTAATTAAATTAGGTAGCCACTGCTTATCTTTTACCTGTTCACGTAGCCATTGCAAATGCTCAT
>NZ_JBPYDC010000443.1:0-1076 GCF_051847575.1 Psychrobacter sp. 1U2 | reverse complement strand
CTGGCAAGTCATCCTTGGTTAACTTACTAACGCGCACCTTAGCCACAACTTCAGGGCAGATTACGATGGACGGCATGCCTGTTGAAGACATTACTTTAGAGAGTCTGCGTGCGCAAATTGCTATGGTTAATCAACAAGTGGTACTATTTAACACCACCGTTTTTAATAACATTGCTTATGGCAGTTTAGCGACTAAGTCGCAAGCTGAAGTTGAAGCTGCTGCTAAAGATGCCTTTGCTCACGACTTTATCATGAAAATGCCGCAAGGCTATCAAAGCCAGATTGGAGCAGAAGGCTTGCAGTTGTCTGGTGGTCAACGCCAGCGCCTATCGATAGCACGCGCCCTATTAAAAGATGCGCCAATCCTAATATTAGACGAGGCGACCAGTGCGCTTGATAATGAGTCAGAGTATTTTATTCAGCAAGCGCTCGACAATGTCATGAAAGATCGTACTACTTTAGTCATTGCGCATCGTCTCACAACGATTGAGTCAGCAGATCGTATTGCAGTGATGGACGGCGGGCAAATCGTTGAAATTGGTACCCATAATGAGCTTATGCAAAAGCAAGGTTATTATGCGCAAATGTATGATCGAGATTTTGAATAATAAACAGTTTGGGTTACAAATTACGGGCAAAACCAGATGGATGCTAAATAATGAGTATTGAGACGACAATTACTCGTGCTTGGCAGCAAAAAGCAGCTTGGCTTTGGTTACTATTGCCGCTTAGCTGGCTATATGGCTTGCTTGTTTGGTTGCGCCGGCAAGCCTATAGACTGAGAATACTGTCAAGTTTTCGTGCGCCTGTACCAGTTATGGTCATCGGTAATGTTACGGTTGGCGGTAGTGGCAAAACGCCTTTAATTATCACTTTGGTCAGTTATTTGCAGAAGCAAAGCATAAAGGTTGGCGTGATTAGCCGTGGTTATGGCGGCGATACATCCCAAATGCCAGCGTTAGTAACCAAAGAGAGTTTGCCAAATACAGTAGGCGATGAGCCGTGTTTGATTGTCAACACCACTGCTGCGCCAATGGCAGTATGCCCAAACCGCAAGCAGGCAATTACGACTTTGC
>NZ_JBPYDC010000442.1:0-1077 GCF_051847575.1 Psychrobacter sp. 1U2 | reverse complement strand
ACCTGTCAGCTTAGTAATCAGCTCAACCGACTTTTCCATGACTGCCTCTTCTTGAGCGCGGGTCATGGCAATGGGGTTCTCGTGCAAGTAACCATGCGCGCCTACTTCGTGACCATGATCGACAATCATTTTGGCAATGTCTGGAAAAGTTTCGATACTATGACCAGGAATAAAAAACGAGGTGCGTAGATCGTATTTTTTAAATAACCTTAATAGCCGTGGTACACCAACTTCAGATGCCCAGACGCCGCGCTGAATGTCTGAGGGGCTATCCCCACCACCGTACGATCCAATCCATCCTGCTACTGAATCTACATCTGTACCAAAGCCACATATAATGGTTTTTTTACTCATGTCTCACTCCTTTGATGGTATAGGTTACTAGCCTTTGTTTGGGGTCTTATCTTTACTTACTTGATAGTTATTTAACCGCTTCTATGTAGATCTGTCATCGGCTTTGAGTAATACGCTCTCAACACTCAGCGCTGCCGCTAACAAATCACTGTCTCGGCCGCTGGTCATCGATAGCAAAATACTAGTAGGCATCTGGTTTTCATCTATGCCGTTTGGTAAAGCGACGCCGCACCAGTCCAAAAAATTACCTAGAGCCGTATTGCGCAGCATCAGTTTGTTGGTTTGCAAGTACAAGTCATCGTCTTCTTCAAGCGGTTTAAGCTTAGGCGCCGTAATAGGCGTGGTTGGAAACAGTACAATTTGCTTATCTAAAGCTTGACGGTTTTTTTCAATCAATCTTGCACGCTTCCGTTGAATGACAAGCAAATCTCGCGCACTCATCTCTCCTGCATCAAGAATACGGTCAAGGATTCTTGGATCTATCTGCTTTGCCTGTGCCGAATGTACCAGATCCCAATGCACATCTAGTGCTTCTGGGCCAACTAAGTAGCCATGCTTACGGGCAAGCGCCCCTATATCGTCAAACTCATCACATACTCCGCGAGTGATTGTCGCCCCTGCCTGCTCAAGTGCGCGGACAGAAGCTTCAAAATTTTGGATTACCGCCTCTTGCGCGTTTTCAAAGACGACATTACTGGGAATAAAAAATTTGAGTTGGTCAAT
>NZ_JBPYDC010000441.1:0-1082 GCF_051847575.1 Psychrobacter sp. 1U2 | reverse complement strand
TGGTTTTCACTACTGGCCCGAGAAGCTCTGGTCGCGCTCATGCTTGGTGCTACGATGGCAGTGGCTATCTCTATCATCGGTTACATACGCGGTGATGCTGTGGTATCACTAGTGCTTGCGCTTAGTATGATGTCCGTGGTTATGATCGGCTGTGTGATTGGTATGAGCCTTCCTTTTGTGCTCAATAAACTAGGGTTTGACCCTGCTACTGCGAGTGCACCTTTGATTACCTCAGTGTGTGACGCCTCAGGTGTGCTGATCTACCTCTTTATTGCTTCACAATTTTTGTCCATTTAACAAGGTAAATATAGATACCACAATCATCGACACCAGTATTTAAGTTAAAAGGCAGAAAAAACAGATTGTACAGGGCCTTGTGCGATTAGCGTTGTGGTTTTTTTATCCTTGTAATTGAGCTACACTGTCACGATAAAAGGTTTGGCTAAAAAGCTCATAGACTATCTGGTTTTTCATATTTATAGCATTGTTAACTGAGCTCTTTTACCATGTCCACCCACTTTTATAGGCAGTAATAGTAGCTATGTTTAACTTTATAAAAAAAATAACGTCAGAAAAACCTGAGACTCCCAAGCAACAGGCAGAACGTGATAGTGCAGTAGATAAAGTACTACTGGGCTATGAAGTAGGTACTGTTAGCATTGCTACCATGATAACAGGGCTTGAGCGCAGCGGTAACCAGCTAACCTTAGACTTACGGTTGCCACAAGATAGTGATCCTGAAACCATTCAGCAAGAGCTTGGACAACTGCTGCATCCGCATGGTATCCAAACGATCCATATGAATGTGCGCCTGCCTGCACCAGCAAAAGTTGACGGAGCAAGCTTACCGAAACAGATGCCAAAGACGACCGATGCAATGGCTAAGCAAGATAAGTCAAGCGTACAGTCACATACAGACAGCGAACCACCCATAACGAAAGCGGCGCCAACTCAAGCTTCACTAGCAGCACATCCGCGTATTCGACATATTATCGTAGTAGCGTCAGGCAAAGGCGGCGTCGGTAAATCAACCACCACCGTTAATATTGCCTTGGCTTTAAAAGAGCTTGGTAACCGTGTTG